>NZ_CZPZ01000006.1 GCF_001458775.1 Candidatus Nitrospira nitrificans | reverse complement strand
GGACTAAGCGCACCGCTTCTTCTTTGAACGCCTCCGTATACGACCGTCGTGTCTTCGAGCTCATACTGTCCTCCGATTTCCTCATTCTCCCACTTAGGGAGGTGTCTGTGAAATCGGGGGAAGGGCAACTTCCATGGAGACGTGGCTAGCTTGGTACAGCCGTTTAAGACTCCTCTTGAATTGAGCCTAGCTGGACAATGTGTTTCAGAGTCTATGGGAGATGTGCCTCAGATGACAAAAGCTGATTTGCTGGAAACCTATACACGTCGCCTTACGGAGAGGACTGGTGAGCCGTTAAAGGTCCGTGAGCTCTTTCTTAGGATGGCGGAGGCGATGGCGGACCAACTTACCTATAGTCTTCCGCTTCGGGAGATAGAACAGATTGCGTCGTCCATTTCTGATCATCCGTCTTCCGCCATCGATCTACTCACGAGTGCCTCGAGGTCCAATCTCGTAGAGGTTCGCTACAATCGTAGCTCTTTTCGTCATGAACAGTTCCAGTTGTATTTTGAAGCAGAAGCCCTTCTTCGACAGAACAGTGAGCGGCAGGTTCTCGCCTCAACTCTTGCTCGACCGCGAAATCGGCATCTATCTGAGATGGTCATCCCCATGATTACCGATGAGGCCGTGTTACGAGATGCGCTGATCGGCCTGGAAGATGGCAAAATCATAGCAGCGTGCTTACAAAGTAGCCTGGGGCCACTTGCAAAGAACGTTTCCAGAAGCGATGCAGAACAAGTGCTCCACGCCTGTTACGTCAATGCGGGGGAATTCGCGCTTCGTATTGGCGATCAAGCTGATGTACATCCGCTCGTGGATTCATTGGTGATTGGAGAAGGCGTCTTATCTTTGACGAGCTATGAAAAGGCGCTGCTACGCGCCGCAGGATCTTTCTTGTACGAAGACGTATTCTTAGATGAGGTATTGTCTCTGATTCGAAGGACTGACAATAGGATCGACAAAATACTAAAGGAATGGCCTCCGGAACATAGGAAACTCGTCAGAGGAGGATTGTTTGCGGATCTGTACATATTTGAAAAGCCCGGAGAAGGGCTATGGCCCACTTCATTCATCACCACGGCATGCCATAACGCCTTTCGGTCTCAAGCGAAGCCCCCGGTGTTGTCAAAAATCGCACGGTTGCTCGATGGCTCAAAAAGTCCTACGGCCGGTGAATTGTATGTCTGCGCCCTGTTGTTGGCGATATGAAGGAGAACCTCCGAGCCAGCTCCCGAAGCTCTTACGGCTGTCCTGGGATACCGGACTCTATCATCTAGGGCTTGAGACGCTTCAACTAGTTCAGGGGTATGCACATAAAGTAACAGGACCGTTGCGGGATGAAATTGTTGAAGTGCTTTCCGGATTTGAAACGAACAACCTTTTTCTCAATACGCAGTTGGTGGAAACAAGGATGGCTTATGACTTGCTCGAGCCGGCGATCGATGCTGAAAGCGTAACCAAGGAGATTGAGAGCATTATTGAGGGAGAAGATAGCCAGGAAATCAGAGAATGGGCCTATTCGGCAATAAGCAAGCAATTCGAGGATGTGTTTCAGGGTGCCTATTACACAGCAATCCGTGAGCTGTTATAAGAGGACCTTGTCATTCTCTATACACGGGGGGCACTGGGCGCACCCAGCTATGGAATCGCCGGTGACTATATCCTCGAAGAACTGATCCAATTGCGAGACGTAAGAGCATTGCCTGCCTTCGAGCGATGGGCAACAGAAATAGACGCGGAAAGTTCGAACACGCGAGAAACCGCTCGCGTGTATGCCTTGGCACAAGCTGGATGTGCCATTTTTCGACCATTCCCGGCACAACTGGCCAACTTAGATTCAGATGCAAAACGTGCTTGGCAACTCTATGGGGAGATCTTGTTCTGGGGAAATAAATCGACGCTCTCCCATGAGGACATCATGGCGAAGTGCACGCCCCTTTGGGAGAAGTTAAGAAAAGAGTTTCCTTTCGAAGCCATCGACCCGTTGATGCATCTGTGGAATGCTGGTCGGTCACTAGACATGAAGCTCCCCATAAAGGGCCTTCGCGAATTAGCCGCGGACTTTCAAGACATGGTGCTATCTTTGCTGGAATTTGGTTTGATCAACCGAGAAAGGCTCATCACCATCTTTGAGCGCTCGGCTTCATTTCAGAAAAACCGACTGACTATATTCCTCATCGAACTTCTCGGTGAGCTTGGTATCCTATCGAGTATAAAAGTGCTGGAGACATTGACCGAAACACCGGACTACGGTCAGACTGCTGTTGAAGCCATCCGTTCCATCAGAAGACGGGGTGGAGAATAAATGTAGGAGCCTCATTTTCCGTGGCGATTCAGAACAAGAAGTAGCCGCCTGCCGCCGCCGGCTGGATGACCTTTCCAGTCGGTGCTTCACCGCGCGTTCTAGGGAGATCTATGATTCCGATGCACGCCAATGAATTGCCGTCGTGGAGACGCTCATGTAAGCTGAGAGCCGAAAGGAACATTCCATGACACAAGCGGCTCTCCTGGAGCACGTGACAAAGACCATTGTCGAACGGTTTCACCCAAAGCGCATCATGATATTCGGCAGCCATGCTCGCGGCGAAGCCGGCCCGGACAGCGATCTGGATTTGTTCATCGAAATGGACACGCTTCACCGCCCGCCAGATCGCGCGATCGCAATCAGCGAAGTGTTTGGACTCCGTTCATGGCCGTTGGATATTGTCGTGTACACGCCCGAAGAGGTCCGCCGGTTGCGAAATATCAACGGCACACTCCTATCCGTTATCGAGAAGGAGGGCAAGGTGCTGTATGAGCAGCGCTGAGTCCAACTTCTCGGCATGGTTGCGCAAGGCAGATCACGACCTCCTCAACAGCGAAAACAACCTCGCAGCCAAAGATATTTTTTGAAACCCATCCATAACTCAACTCGGCGTGTAATCACCCAGGTGTTTGATCGCCTCGATTACAAGCGGCTGGAGTCCGTCTACTGCCACGAAGGTGGGGATGAGTTTTGGCAGGCGAAGCGAGAGCCCTGCCGAAGATTAGGTACCAAGATAGCCGAAGTTCTCATAAAGAAGTTGCCGCGTGGCGGGCGTAGTCTATACGTCGGAGCCGGCGTGACGGAACTACCGGCCTTGGTAGCGGAAGCACTTGATCTTGGGCGTCAGGTCGAGCCGTACAATCTCCGGCGGTCGGAAGTAGCGATACTCAATCGTGCCTGCCGGTCCTTGCCCGTAAGGTTTAGGGCGCAGGACGCTTCTTCAGCAGCCGGCCGCTTTGATCATCTCTGGATGGTGAGTGTCTTGAATGATCCGGAACGGTTTCCGCACCTCTCACCATTGTCCTATGGGCGAGCCGATCCGGTCACGTTCGATCCGGTGCGATTTCGAAAGCAGCGCCGAATTGTTCAATCTATCGTGAACCGTTGCATGCCAAAGTTACGGCTGCCAGGCCTGGTGACCACTTCGACCGAGGAAGTCATCTGGATTGCAGACTGGTGCCACCGGCACAAGATTCAATATCGCGTGGAGCGGAAACAGTACCCGACGGCGCTTGTCGGCGATCCGATCTGTCTCATCAAGATTGGTAAGGGGTGAGCCGTGTCGGAGTAAAGGCGTTCATTCAGAGTTCAAACCCGGTTTTCTTGGCTGAATCGCCCATGTACTGCCTCGCGTACTTCACATAATTCTCCGCCGATTCTTTAATCCAGGCCAACTCCTTCTCCGTGACCGGTCGCTTAACCTTGGCTGGTGCTCCGAGGATCAGACTCTTGGGGGGAACGATCGTGCCTTCAACGACCAAGGCCCCGGCTCCCACCACGGAATCTTCTCCGATCACCGCACCATCCATGATGATAGCGCCCATACCCACCAACACGCGACTTTGAATCGTACAACCATGCAGCACGACATTGTGGCCGATCGTGACCTCATTGCCGATTATGAGCGGGTGGGTATCATGAGTCACATGCAACATGCAGAGGTCCTGGACATTTGTCCGATCTCCGATCCGGATATAGTTCACATCGCCCCGGATCACGGCATTGAACCAGACGCTGCAATGTTCACCCATTATGACATCGCCGATCACGACAGCGGTGTCTTCGATAAAGCATGATTTGGGGATGGTGGGCTTGATGCCTTGAAACGTGCGAATCATGAGGAGCACTCTAGGAGAAGTGGGCCTCCTCTCGCAAGGGTTTACAAGGGTCTCATTGACAGGCTTTTTAACCGTCCCGTAGACTGCCTCCATGTCTCAGCCCCTCCTCCTCCCTCAACGCGCCGGATCAGCCAAATCCAAGCCAAGGGGGTCCACAACCACCATTGGTTTCGTCAATCTTGGCTGTTCCAAGAATCAGGTCGATTCAGAAATCATGCTCGGGACTCTTGTGACCGAGGGGTTTCAACTGACCAGCGACCCGAAGCAAGCCGAAGTGGTCATCGTCAATACCTGCGGCTTCATCGAAGAGGCCAAAGAAGAATCGATCAACACCATCCTTGAACATGGGCAACTGAAAAAAGCCGGAACCTGCCGTGTCTTGATTGCGGCCGGCTGTCTCGCACAGCGGTATCAAGGAGACTTGCTGAAAGAGTTACCGGAATTGGACGCAGTGGTCGGCACCGGGGAGTTCGGCAAGATCGCGGAGATTTGCCGAGACTTGTTGGCTCCTAAAAAACGACATCGACGTCTCTGGATCAGTCAACCTCCCTATCTCTACGATGAACTCGCGCCTCGCCTAAGACTCGGCAAGCAACATAGCGCCTATGTGAAAATCGCCGAAGGATGCAACCGCAACTGTACGTTTTGCGCCATTCCACTGATGCGCGGGAAGCAACGCAGCAGGCCGGTGGAATCCATTGTTGCCGAAGCGCGCCGGCTCGCCGCTGAAGGGGTCAAGGAGATCAACCTCATCTCGCAAGACACGATCAACTATGGTGTGGACCTTGGTCTACGCAAGGGCCTGGTCCGTCTGCTTCGCGAATTGGTCAAAGTTGAAGGCCTCCGGTGGATCCGGCCGTTCTACCTCTACCCTCAGCAAGTCACGGACGACCTGCTGGATCTCTATGCGGGCGAGGAAAAGATCACGAAGTATATCGACATGCCGCTCCAGCACATCAATGACCGTATGCTCAAACGCATGCATCGGCTGGGCGATCGCGCCGCCATTGAGTCTCTCGTCGATCGTATTCGTACCCGCATCCCCACTGTGAGTTTTCGGACAGCCTTTATTGTCGGTTTCCCTGGAGAATCCGATGCCGCCTTCACCGAGCTGCATGAGTACGTGACACAGGCTGAATTCGACCGCGTTGCGGTGTTTCTTTATTCGGATGAGGAAGGCACGGGGGCGGTCGGCCTAGATGAAAAAGTCGAGCGGGACGTCATGGAGGAGCGCCGCAACGCCATCCTCTCCGTTCAGGAATCTATTTCCGCAGCCAAAGGCCGGGCCAAAGTGGGCACTACCATCGACGTGCTGATCGATGGACGATCCGAGGAAACGGAACACGTTCTGGAAGCCCGCCACGAAGGGCTCGCTCCTGAAATCGACGGTGTGGTCTACATCGACGAAGGCCGGTCCGACACCGCTCCACAACACCCAGCGCATCACAACGTCTCCTCTCCCACGCCCGGTGATTTCTGCAAGGTCGAGATTACCGATGCTTCGGCCTTCGACCTCGTCGGACACATCATCACGACTCCTGTCTAAGGGAGTGTGGTTTCTTGCCGCTCCTGCTACACTCTGAGCAGCCAGCAACAGCGGGGAGAGCACCGATGTCGGCACAGGGAAAAGATTCGATCATTCTGTTGATCCATTGCAAAGACCGCAAAGGCATCGTGGCGCGTGTGTCGGGGTTCATTCACGATTTCGGCGGCAACATTCTCGATTCCGACCATCACACGGACAAGGATACGAACGATTTTCTCATGCGGATGGAGTTCGCCACGGAGGGATTCCAGATCCCCTCGGACGACATTCCGGCTGCCTTTGCGCCGATCGCGAAAGTGTATGAGATGCACTGCGAAGTGTATCCGTCCAGTCGACGAACCCCGGTCGGCCTGCTGGTTTCCAAACAAGATCACTGTCTGGCCGACCTCCTGCAACGGCACCGCCGAGACGAACTGCGCATCGATATTCCCGTCATCGTCTCGAATCACGACACCTGCGCGAGCTGGGCGGAGCTCTTCAAGATTCCGTTCGCCGTCTATCCCGTGACCAAAGAGACCAAGCCGCAGCAGGAACAGCAGATCGTGGCGCTGCTGAAAGAGCAGCGGGTGGAGCTTGTGGTGATGGCTCGCTACATGCAGATTCTCAGCGCGGACTTTCTCGCCCAGATCGGCTGCCCGGTCATCAACATTCATCATTCCTTTCTTCCAGCCTTTATCGGAGCCAACCCCTACCGGCAAGCGTACGACCGCGGCGTCAAGATCATCGGAGCGACGGCACATTACGCGACCCAAGATTTGGATGAGGGGCCGATCATCGAGCAAGACGTGATTCGTGTCGGGCACAGGGATACAGTGGACGATCTCGTGCGGAAAGGGCGCGACCTTGAAGAAATCGTCCTGGCACGCGCTGTGCGACGGCACATCGAGCGGCGAGTGTTGGTCTATGCAAAAAAGACGGTCGTGTTCGATTAAGCCTTGAGCACCACATCGTGGCCGACAGACGAAGGGGGAGCAGGCATGAGCCTGCTCCCCTTCTCCTTTGACGGGTCCTTTGACGTGATTTGACCCCCCTTACACTTTTGCGGATAGAAACAGGGCATTCCCTTGCCGATTGACGAGGATCAAGACGTGCCCCCCCTTCTTCATGTGCGCGGATACTTTCTCAAAGTCCTTCACGGACTTGACCGGCTGCCGGTTGACCTCTCGAATGACGTCGCCTGGCATTAACCCAGCCTTCTCGGCCCCACTATCAGACTCAACCTTGGTCACCACGACTCCCTGGGCCTTACTCCTGAAACCCAACGCTCTCGCGGTGTCCTGATCCAGATCCTCGACCGACAGACCGGCCAAGGCATGCTCGTTGTGGTCGCCTTCCGCCTTTGCGATTCGAGGTTGGTCCGGTTGCTCGCCGACGCGCACGGTCAGCTCATGCTCCCGTCCATCGCGAACCACTTTCAGCGGCACCGTGCTGCCGATCGGTGTCCTGGTGACGAGCCGCTGGAGAGCGACGCCGTCTTCAACCCTGATGCCTTGATACTCGATGATCACGTCGCCCTGTTTGAGTCCGGCGAGATCCGCCGGGCTGTCTTCCTTGACATCGCTGACGAGGGCGCCTTTCGAATCCTTGATGTTGAAGGACGTGGACAGATCCTGGTTCAAGTCTTGAAGACCGATCCCCAGATACCCTCGAACCACCGTGCCGGTCTTGACCAGGCTCTCATAGATCGGCTTGGCCATCGTCGTTGAGACCGCAAAGCCGACTCCTTGATACCCGCCCGTCTGCGAAAAGATGGCTGTATTGATGCCGACGAGCTCTCCTTTGGTGTTTACCAGCGCGCCACCTGAATTCCCCGGGTTGATGGCGGCATCCGTCTGAATAAAGTCTTCGTACTGCGTGATTCCCATATGGCCGCGGCCCACGGCGCTCACGATCCCGAGCGTCACGGTGGAATTCAACCCGAAGGGATTGCCGACCGCCAAGACATACTCACCGACCTGCAGTTGCGAAGCATCGCCCCATGGTATGGCAGGAAGACCGCCGACATTGATCTTGATCACGGCAAGATCGCTCTTTGGGTCAGCTCCGATAATCTTGCCCTTGAATTCCCGCTTGTCGGGAAGAGTGACGCGTACTTCATGCTCCTTGGCGATCACATGATTGTTGGTCAAGATATATCCATCCGAAGAAATGATGACGCCCGACCCTTGCCCTCTCCGAGGCCCTCGGTGTTCAAAAGGGTCAGCCGGTCCACGCCTTTGAGGCCCAAAAGGTCTTCCGAAAAATTCTTCCATTCGGTCTCGTAGCTCGTCGGGAACGGAGGACCCGTCCGACACCTTCTCCGTCATGACGGTCGTGATGTTGACGACCGCGGGAGTGACTTGTCTTGCGACATCCGTGAAACCGTTCGCGGGAGTTGTGACGACCGCGGCGACGGGAGTTGCAGTCGGGGCACTGGATGCCTGGGACGCACTGAACGAGTACCCACCCCAAACCAGAACCCCACTCACGAGACAGATTCCGATCGTGGAACCGACCTTGCCAAGCAGGTGTGATGACATATGTCCTCCGTTAATTTTTGAAGCCGGCTGATCCAAACCCTTGGAATGCGTCTATGTCTGGTCATCAACCCTATCGACAGGAAGGTAACTATCGGTGATGAGAGGGAGATTAATCGGGGATTAAACTTCGCTAACAGGGTATCGACGATTGCACGGTTCAAAAGGGCACTGTTCTCACCCACCCGGCCCCGGCGCGCCCGCTTCGCGAAGCCGCTTCGGTAAGGCAGGGAGGCCGCTGACCGACTTTTTCAACAGCCTGCTAAGCAGCGGGATGAGCGAGCGGTAAGACAAGGGTAAAGGTTGATCCCTGGCCGAGATCGCTTTTGACTTCTACCCGACCCTTGTGCAACTCCGCGATCCAGGTACAGATGGCGAGGCCGAGACCCGTCCCCTTCTTTGTGTGGCCTCGGGCAACGTCGGTACGGAAGAAACGTTGGAAAATCTTCTTATGATCGGCAGTGGCGATGCCGATCCCATGGTCCGCCACCGACAGCCGGGCCTCCCGACCGTCGTTCAACAGCGAGATCTCGACCTTGCCACCGGGATACGAATACTTCATCGCATTCTCGACGAGATTGAGCAGCAGCTCACGAAGCCGCAAGTCGTCGCCCTGAACCACTACCGGCATGACGGTCCCCAGCAGGACCTCGATATTGCGGTCCTGTGCGAGCAACTTAGCCTGACGATAAATATCTTCGACGAGAGACTCCATCGCGACAGGCAGCGACTCCACTTTGACTTCACCCATGTCGGCACGCGACAGGAACAACAGTTCGTCGACGATTCGAGTCATTCGATCGATCTCTTCTAGATTGCTCTCCAGCACCGACTTATAGTCGTCGAGCGAACGAGGTCGCCGCAGAACCAGATCTGTTTCGCCTTTCATCACCGTGAGAGGAGTCCGCAACTCGTGCGAGGCATCGCTGGTGAATTGCTGAATCTGACGGAACGACGTATCCAGCCGCCCGATCATATTATTGAAGGTCGCGGCGAGGCGGCCGATTTCGTCGTGAGCCGCCGGCATGCTCAGGCGTTGACTCAGATCTCCGGCGGCGATGCGCTGCGCGGCCAGGGTAATCTTATCGACAGGACGTAACGCTCGTCCCGCCAAGAACCAACCCCCTGCCAGAGACACCGCCAGGGCGATGGGGATCGCCACAACCAGCAGCACAAGGAAACGCTGGAGGGTCTCGCCGACCGATTCCATCGATGTACCGACCTGCACGATATATAGGAGATTGCCTCGATACATGATCGGCATGGAGATCAGCCTCAACGGAGGCTCCCTGGGATACTTGGCCGATTCAAAAATGCTCTGCCCGGCGAACGCGGCATCAAGAGCGGTCCGGCTCAAAGGAACTTCGTGTTGTTTGATATTCGGAGAACGGATGGTGATCGTGCCCGAGGGGCTGAAGATTTGGAAGAACTTATCGATTCGCGTCAGTTCGGGAAATTGGGAGAGGAGTTCCTCTTCATCCAGCAGAGGAAGAAACCCACGTGCTTCGAGCGATCGCACCGCCGTCGTGGCCGTGTCTTCCAACGATTCGTCGACCGTGTCGCGGAGATTTCTCGCCGTGATGGCGTAGAGAACCACGGAGAAAACGATCAAGACCAGCGCGAGGGCGGTTCCATACCACAGGGTCAGCCGGACGCGTAGCGGCATGGGTCAACTCCTGATGGGTGGCGTCGTCGTCGCGCTGTCCGCTCGTTGTGTCTCGAGTCACCGGATAACCGGGGGGCTTGTTTCAAGATCACGCTAGTCGGCCTTCAGCATATACCCGCTACCGCGAATGGTATGGATCAGTTTCTTGGTTCGGCCTCGATCGATCTTGTTCCGGAGGTAGTTCACATAGACATCGATGACGTTCGTAAAGGTATCGAAATCTTGATTCCACACATGTTCGGAGATCATCGGTCGGGTAAGGACGCGGCCCGTGTGACGCATCAGATATTCCAGCAAGGCGTACTCTTTCAGCGTCAGATCGATACGTTGCCCCCCTCGGGTGACATCGCGAGTCGCCGGATTGAGCATCAGGTCATCCACCTGCAAGATTCCTGGGTTTTCGGATGCCCCACGGCGCAACAGGGCTCGAACACGCGCCAAGAGTTCATCGATCGCGAACGGTTTGGTCAGGTAATCGTCGGCGCCGGCGTCCAGTCCTTTGACCCGCTGGTCGATCTGGGATTGCGCCGAGAGGATCAGCACCGGCGTGTGGATCCGTTCCCGGCGGATGTTCTTCAGCACATCCAGACCGGACATGGAGGGCAGCATCACGTCGACGACCAAGAGGTCATAGTTGGTCGCCAGGGCCATTTCCAACCCTTTGGCTCCATCTTCGCAGAGGTCGACGGCATAGCTTTCCTCTTCAAGCGCTCGCTTAATAAAACAGCCGACTTTGGTTTCATCTTCTATGACGAGGACCCGCATACGCACTCCAATGAATGATGATCAGCGGCGTGATTATACCAGACCGATGACTGTGAATCTTATAGCGTGCGGATACGCTCGATCGTCCGCGAAGTGACTAAGTTGAATCCCCGGGGAAGGTCTGTTCCAGAGAAGTAATCATGGGCTTGCCGTCGCGGATAGTGAACACCAGCGTTTCTTCGCCTTCCGTTTTGAATTCCCGATTGGCTTGGAGAAGCGTCTCCGTCGACTTGAAGGAGACTTTCGCGCTCCGCTCATCCGAGGCCAACGAGACGGATGTATTCGTACGAGTGAAGTCGTTGGCGCTGGGAAAGGCGAAACTCATGGCAAGGGTCTTCCGGTAGTCCTCCCGCGTCAGCATGGCCGTCTGTTGTTGCGGACCTTGTTTCAGATGAATGGTGATGGTCGCGTCGTGCGTCATGTGGCGCAGGACGCCGTCGACATCCTTTCGTCGAATCGCATCGTCGAGTACGTCGAGAAGAAGGTCGATTCCTTCACGAGTCAGACGGACATCGGCCTGGGCAGGCTTCGACTGCGAATCTGTGAGCACCACGCCGGGCTGACCTGTCGGTACCGGGGGAGACAGAAACTTGGTGACCAGATTCTGGTCCTTAAAAATTGCGTATCCCGCGTATCCGATGCCCGCGATGCTACCGAGCACAAGGGTCACGACGATCGCCTTGACCATCGAGAAGCGCTGTGGCGATGGCTTCTCATCGGGGTCCCGTTTCATGGCCACCATGGGTCAGCTCCCCAGACTGGAGGTATGAGTCAACCATAACGCGAATTATGTGAAAAGCAATCAAAAGCCGGCGGCTCTGCAAGACAATGGACCTCGCGGCGCGCCGGGAGAGGTCGACGGCTCCTTCGGACAAGGCCTCCTCGCAAATACAGCGATCGTCAGTACCACCATGAAATTATCTCCGGAAACCGAGCCTGATCTCTTGGAAAAGTGGTGATGGCGTGATACGCTGCTCGATCGACAGGGGCACTGCTCATCCCATTCTCTACAAGCTAACCAGAGGGTAGCCGACTCCATGACCACTCAGAATTGGCGCCGACCGACTGACGACTTTATTCACCGGCACCTGGGTCCCACAAGGGCCGATATTCAAGAGATGCTGGCCACATTAGGCCTCCGTTCGCTCGACACGTTGACCGATGCCGCCATTCCTCCTGATATTCGATTTGGTCGAGCTCTTGACATTCCGACCGCCGACGGTGAGCAGGCCGTCCTCACCCGCCTGAAAGACATCGCGTCCAAAAATCAGGTCTATCGATCGCTGATCGGCATGGGCTACTACGATTGCGTCATCCCGGGCGTGATCCAACGAAACATTCTAGAAAACCCGGCTTGGTATACGCAATACACCCCATACCAAGCCGAGATCTCACAAGGCCGCTTGGAGGCGCTGGTCAACTTCCAGACCATGGTGGCGGACTTGACCGGCCTGCCGCTGGCGAATGCCTCGTTGTTGGATGAAGCGACCGCTGCAGCCGAAGCGATGGCGATGTGCTACACGATCGCCCGCAACAGAGGCGATGAACGAAAAGAATTCTTTGTCTCGCGCGACTGTCACCCACAGACCTTGGCGGTGTTGCAGACCAGAGCCGAACCTCTGGGTATCGTCATCAAGACCGGTGTCGCCTCGTCCGTTGATTGTTCGCGTTCTCAGCTATGCGGCCTGTTGTTGCAGTATCCGGCCACGGACGGCTATGTGAGTGATTTCAGCACCTTGGTCGCGCAGGCGCATGAGGCCGGTGTTCTCGTGGCGGTTGCCACCGATCTTCTCGCCCTGACCTTGCTCCGCTCGCCCGGAGAATTCGGTGCCGACATTGCCGTTGGTTCGACGCAACGCTTCGGTGTGCCGATCGGCTTCGGTGGACCCCACGCTGCGTTTCTCGCGACCAGAGAGGACTACAAACGGCAGGTGCCTGGTCGCCTGGTTGGTGTCTCGAAAGATGTGACCGGCAAGCCGGCCATCAGGCTTTCGCTTCAGACGAGGGAGCAACACATTCGGCGAGAGAAGGCCACCAGTAATATCTGCACGGCTCAAGTCTTGTTGGCTGTCATGGCCGCCATGTATGCCGTGTACCACGGGCCGGACGGGTTGCGTCGGATTGCCGAACGTGTCCACGGCCTTACGTTGCTGCTGGCGGAAGGATTGCGTCGGCTTGGGTTCGACGTATTGCCGAAAGTCTTCTTCGATACGGTTCGGATACCGGTCCCTAACGCTCAAGCCGATCAAATTGCGACCAGGGCAAATGAACAAGGGGTCAATTTCCGGCATTATGAAGACGGCTCCATCGGTATTTCACTCGATGAAGCCAGCTCCGAGGAAGAAGTGCGCCGCCTCCTGCACATCTTCGTCGGGCATGACCAGTTGCCGTTTCGCCTTTCCGATCTCGCTGATGCCATCGATCTCGCCTACTCGTCCCCCTTGGCCAGGACGAGTAAGTACCTGACGCATGAGGTTTTCCATCGCTACCACTCGGAGCACGAGATGCTCCGCTATCTTCACAGACTGCAGGCCAAGGACCTGTCCCTCGTCCATTCAATGATCCCGCTGGGTTCATGCACCATGAAGCTGAACGGCACCACGGAAATGCTGCCGGTGACGTGGCCGGAGTTCGCTCGTTTGCACCCCTTCGCGCCGGCTGAACAAACACGTGGCTATCAGACGTTGTGTGGACAGCTCGAATCGTGGTTGGCTGAACTTGCCGGATTTGCGGCCTTCTCGCTCCAACCGAACGCGGGGTCCCAGGGCGAATATTCCGGCCTGATGGTAATTCGCGCCTATCATCGCTCGAAGGGGGAAACACATCGAGACGTCTGCTTGATCCCTGTATCGGCCCACGGCACGAATCCCGCCAGCGCCGCTATGGTCGGCATGACGGTGGTGGTCGTCGCATGCGATCGGAACGGAAACGTGGATGTCGCCGATTTGGAGGCCAAGGCCGCTCAATATCGGGACCGATTGTCGGCCCTGATGCTCACGTATCCTTCTACTCATGGAGTATTTGAGGCAAGCGTGCGGCGTATCTGCCAAATCGTCCATACGCATGGCGGACAGGTCTATATCGACGGGGCCAATATGAATGCCATGGTGGGCCTCTGCCGACTCGGCGACATCGGGGCGGATGTCTGCCATCTCAACCTTCATAAGACGTTTTGTATTCCCCATGGAGGTGGAGGACCCGGTGTCGGACCGATCGGAGTGGCGCGGCATCTCGTGCCCTTTCTTCCAGGGCACCCGGTGGTCAAGCTGGGTGGGTCTCAAGCTATCGGTCCTGTCTCGGCGGCTCCGTTCGGTAGCCCGAGCATCCTTCCGATTTCCTGGGTGTACATTGCCTTGATGGGTCGTGACGGATTGACCACGGCCACACAGGTAGCCATCCTCAATGCCAACTACATGGCGAAGCGGATGGAAAAGCATTACACCATTCTGTACCGGGGCGAGTCCGGATTGGTGGCTCACGAGTTCATCCTGGATCTCCGTGAATTCAAGGAAAGCGCCGGGATCGAGGCGATGGATGTCGCCAAGCGATTGATGGACTACGGCTTCCATGCGCCGACCGTGTCGTTTCCGGTGGCCGGCACGCTCATGATCGAACCGACGGAAAGCGAGACCAAGAACGAACTCGATCGGTTCTGCGAAGCCCTCATCCTGATCCGCGCCGAAATTCAGGAGATCGTTGACGGACGCCAGCCGCGAACGAACAATGTGCTCAAGAACGCCCCTCATACCGCCGAGGTCGTGACGGGGACGGAATGGAACCGCCCCTACAGCCGGGAACAGGCGGCGTTTCCCGCTCCCTGGTTGAAGAACAGCAAGTTTTGGCCCAGCGTGAGTCGCATCGACGAGGCCTACGGCGATCGCCATCTCATCTGCAGCTGCCCACCGATTGAAAGTTATCAGTCCTAGCCGGCTCATCCGCCGCTGTCCTCGCTGCATGAGCGACGGTCGACCCTGCCTTGTCCATTTTGCGCGCGCACAGTAGAGTACGGAAGCGGATTCTGACCAGGAGGATCGTATGAGCGACCTTGGACGTCGAGGTTTCCTTGTGCGGACTGGATTGACCTTGGGCGCGGCGCTTCTTACCGGTGCCTACGCTCGCGCGTTTGCTGATCGACAATCTCCCCGGAGCAGGTTCAAGAACTGGGATGATCTCCGGGCGCAGTTTCCTCTGTCTCCGCAACTCATCCATCTCGCGGCGTTCTTTCTTGCGTCCCATCCCACACCGGTGCGCGAAGCGATCGATCGTCATCGCGCCGGCCTCGATGCCGATCCCATCGGCTATTGGGTTGAGCAGGAAGAGAAGCAGGAAGCGAAGGTCCTCCAGGCCGCCGCCGACTATCTGGGCGTCAATCCCACGGACATCGCGTTGACGGACAGCACCACGATGGGTCTGGGTCTGCTCTACGGAGGCTTGCAGCTTCGAACTGGGCAGGAAATCCTGACGACGACACACGACCATTATTCGACAGAAACCGCTCTGCGCCTCCGTGCCGAACGCACAGGCGCCAAGATTCGCCGGATCTCCCTCTATCGTTCACTCAAGACCGTCTCTCGTGACGAAATGGTCGATTCCCTGCGTAAGGCCATCTCGCCGGCTACGCGCATCTTGGCGGTCACCTGGGTCCATTCCAGCACGGGCTTGAAACTGCCGATCCACGACATGGCTCAGGCCATTCAATCCATCAATCGCTCACGAGACGAGAGGGATCGGATTATCTTCTGCGTGGACGGGGTTCATGCCTTGGGGGTCGAGGACTTCCGCTTGGGCGACCTCGGCTGCGACTTCCTGATCGCCGGGACCCACAAATGGATGTTCGGCCCGCGCGGAACCGGTCTCGTCTGGGGCCACCCAAAAGCATGGCCGATCGCCAGGGCGACGATCCCGACCTTCAACTCACAGGCCTATGACCTCTGGATGGAGAACAAATCGTCAAACGATCTTCCTCCATCGGTCCACATGACGCCCGGCGGGTTTCATTCATTCGAACATCGCTGGGCACTGGACGAAGCCTTCGCGTTTCATCACGCCATTGGAAAAACCAAGGTCACGCAGCGGATCCATGAGCTCAATCAGCAATTGAAGCAAGGATTGGCGGCCATGCCGCACGTGACGCTCCATACCCCAATGTCTCAGGACCTCTCGGCTGGGATTGTCTGTTTTGAAGTCGCGGGCCTGGCGCCCCGGGCCGTCGTGGAACAGCTCCGTCTCCGCGGCATTGTCGGCAGCGTCACGCCCTATGCAACAAAGTATGTCAGGCTTGCGCCGAGTCTTATCAACTCACCGAAGGAAATCGAGACCACGCTGGAGGAGGTCGGGAAGTTACGCGCGTCTTAAAGATCACGCTGCGGAGCAAGTTGGATACTCAGGATGAAGTCTGCCGCGAAGGCTTGGTGCTTGTGGGGAGGGTAATCTCGACGCCTACGGCCCATAGTCTTACTTCTCGCCGCACTTCTTGAATTTCGATTCTTGGCACTGCTCGGCCAGCTGCTGCGCCTTCGTGATCTGCTCCGGCGTCATGCGTGATGCCGTACGATCCCGATCCTTCATGATCTCGGTCTTCGACCCGCCGCTCGACGATGCGATCGCCACGGTGAACCACACATAGGCCAGAACCTGATTCGGCTGAACGCCTTGTCCCTTCGCATACATCTGCGCGAGTTCGTTTTGGCCCCCCGCATGGCCTTGGGCCGCCGCCATCCGATGCCATTTGAGTGCCGCTTGGTAGTCTTGCTCCACGCCCAGTCCACTGGCATACAGCAACCCCAGGTTATACTGAGCTCGTGCGTCCCCTCGTTGGGCGAGGGGGTAAAAGAGTCCCGCCGCGACTCGATAATCTCCACGCTGCAGCGCGTCGTATGGCTCCTCCCCGGCCAGAGGGATCGTTTTCTTCGAATTACCACTCAACGGTTCCACCGCCGAGGAGACGGTTGCACTAGTCAAGATCAAAACAGCTACGAGTACGAGAAGCCTCATCCTGTACCACCTTTCAGCACCATCAACCGCGTTGGAAGTCCCGTACTACCCTCGGTAACAAGACAACCGAGCTTCCTCAGCCCCCACAGCAGGGCAGATTGCGGACGAGCCATTCTTGTCGAGCGAGGCACAAATGTCATCAAAATATTGTTTTCGGCATTCACTCCAACGGATGGAAGGTCACTGGACATGGTTCCCGGGTCGAGGCGAACCCGACGTAGAGCCGGTCCATTGGAAGCAGCGTTGACGCGATGAAGACTCGCAGTGCAAACACAGGCTGTGGTGGTGCCGAAGCCGGGATTTGAACCCGGACACCCTTGCGGGCGCTAGACCCTGAATCTAGTGCGTCTGCCAGTTCCGCCACTTCGGCATACAGGCTGCTGAAAATGTCTTCCAACGGGGTTCTCAGTCGCCCATCCCGCTCAACGTACCGACAGCGTACGTCTCGGGATCAAAACTCCTTGCGGCCTTGCTCCGGTCCGTTTTGAGCACCCTCACGTCAAGAGCCAAACCGCTGAACCACGGGGGAGCCGGATTATCCTGAATTCTCCTCATCGGCGTCAAGCAAACGTTGCCGCATCCGTTTTCACGGTGCGGCACGGATGGCCGGCTGAGGCATGGCCCATTGCCCGACCATCGCGATCTCACGAGGATCGCCGCTCACGATAATGCGTTCGCGGACAAGCCCGGCCGCGGCCAGAAGCGACGGCGCGGCGATTCTCGGAGCCTCATCGACCATAAGGACATCGAAGCGCACTCGGCTGAATAGGGGATCGCTCGCAACCCGCATGGGTGTGGCAGCCACGAGGCGGCGATTTTGAAGGAAGGCTTGACGGTTTGGCTGTTCTTCGGCCGCCAGTAATTCGCGGACTTTCTTGGTTCCCCCCAGTTTGGCGATCTGTTCGTGGAGTTCCTCGAACTCGGCTCGCTTCCCCCTGGGAACGGCCGCCTCCGGAACAAGCTGCTGAATGCGACCTTTGGCGATATCGAGTTCGCTGTGCAGTCGGTCCATCTGCCCCTGATACAGGGCGCCATACTGTTTGAGGGATGCCGCATTTTTCCCGACCGCTTGCATCGTCAAACGTTGAAACAGGGGCAGGTTCTCGAAGTCCTTGAGCAGCTTCTGGACATCGGCCATCTTTACTTGAAGGTCACGCAATTGTGTGACGAGGCGCCATTCCAATAAGCGGACTTCGTCCAGATCTTTTTGTTTCGCTTCTTTCTGAGACAGAAACGGGGCCAATTCACGGAAGCGGTCATACTTGTGTTTCAAGGAGGCCTTGTTCCCTTGCGACTTGGCATAAAATTGATGCATTTGCGCTTCGAACCCCAGTTCCTGAAGGTCGACGCCGCCGGCCTGCGAGGCAATCGGGAGTTCGTACCGAGTGATCCACGTTGTGTGATTCAATCCACCGGCCTTCATGGTACGCCCCACCATCCCCACCATCTCATCGCACGCGAGGTGGTCTGGGCTGATTAGGAGGATGCGCTTGTTGGCGCGAATCAGCTCCATCGCTAGATTCGCCAGCTTTTGACGCCGGACTGACGGGTCGTCCGACCACACCGTCGTGAAGACGGGTGAAACGGAGGAGAACCCTTCATTCTCGACTGCTTGCATCTGCAACAGAGAAGCCAACCGCTCGGTCGGCCCGAGGTGATAAAGGTTGGGCTTTGCCAGCATATCCTTCAGACGGAAGGCTGCCGTGCCGACAAGGCCGGCCTGATCTGGAACAATAGTTACGGAAGGGACTTCACGCCCGAGAGCATCGACCAGTTGAACGGATAGGCTGCTCCCTACCTGCCGCAGCACGATTCCTTCCGTCGTATCCGCCTCATCTGCAAGGACGACGGATACCGGAAGGTCGACGGACAGTTGGACGCCAACAGCGACGGTAAACTCGTACAGATGAAGCCCGCCGGTGGTGCGCATCAAGCGGCCTTGCGACGCCACGACAGGACCATCATGCCCTGTTTCAGTCAGTCGAGCTTGCTCGGTTTCGAGGCGGGTGATCCATAGTTCGATGAATTCCGTTGCAGTCATGAGCACTGATCTCTCCCGCGTTGCAAGGCAAAGAACGGCCATGATAAATGCCCGCCGCAATACCTGTCCACCACGGGGATCACGAGGTTGCCCTTGTCTTCATGACTAGATCTTGTCTAGAATGAGCGGCTTCAGATGGACTTTTGGAGGAACCTGTGAAGGGTCTACGGTTTGAGCGGATCGCCAATGGACGTCACTACAATGTGGTCTTCCACATCGGCAGTACCTATGTGCCGGTGAGTGACGACACCATAGAAGAACTCAAGGAACAAAGTCTGCTGCCCGCCGAACGATTTCTGGATCTCCTCATCGACCGCGTGGGCTATTCATCCTACCTGAAGGATCAGATCCGCAATGAACTGAAAGCGACAGGCGACCCAACCACGCAGATCACCGTTCTCCAAGGCGCGATCCGGGAACTGTAGCTCTCGTCGTTCGTGAAGCGTATCTCGTCGAAATCTTACGGTTGGAAGTTTCTCTTCTGTTTTTCTCAGAGATCAGCTGTCGTTGTTATTCCCGTCGACCTCCTCTAAGAGAGCGGAGCAACCGTACGGATTCGTGCAAGGAGTGCTTCCGAGTCGATCTGGGATTTCGGTTTCATCTTCCTTGCTCCACTTGCTGTGGCGGGCTTTGGTCCTCCCAATGCGCGCATCGAGGAAGCACCTCCCGCGATCTAAAAATCTAACTAGCCTTTGCGTGCGCACTCGGCGAGCACAGAAGAACCAAGCCCGCCACACTCAATCCCCCACCTGCCCTTCCTGAAACAGCTGATTCATGATCTGATTTCGCTTTTCCGGGTCCTGATAGTACTTCAACGCCTTGCTGTAGTTTTCCATCGCGCTTTGGCGCTTGCCCCGAATCGCGTAGATTTCGGCGATGCCGTGATAGGCCCGCGCGTCTTCCTCATTACACTTGAGCGCCCGGCTGAAGATGTCCGCCGCCTCTTGAAGCCGATGTTTGCCTAATGCAAGCCAACCGAGCGCGGAATGGGCAGCGCCAAAGTCCGGATTGGCGTTGAGCGCGTCTTGGTAACTCTTTTGCGCCAGGTCCAGACGCGCGCGCGTTTCGTAGAGTCCGCCCAGCGCGAAGTGGACTTCGGCGTCCTGCGGGTTCAGTTTCAAAGCCGTCTTGTAGGATTGCACCGCCGGTTCCATCTTCCCCTGTTCCGCGAGCGCACAGGCGAGATTGGAGTGCGCAGCCGAATCGTTGGGGGTGAGCTTGACCACTTCTCGGTATTCTTTGATCGCCATTTCCAGACGCCCTTGGTCTTGATACGCGACGCCAAGATTCATCCGTGCCGGGGCAAAATCGGGAGCCAGTCGAACAGCTTCGCGATATTCCTTGATCGCCATTTCCGGATGGCCGGCCCGTTCGTGAATCTGGGCCAAAAAGTAGTGTGGATAGGCAGAGTGTGGAAGCAACTTGGCGGTTTCTGCGTAGAGTTGCAGGGATTGTTCTGATTGACCTGACTGCGCGAGGAACAAACCCTTGATCAAATGGACGTAGCCGCACTCCCTGTGCCTGCCGAGTAGATCATTCACCCACTCCCCCACCACGGCGATGTCCTGTGCGGACTCCAGGCAGAGGGCATGGGTTTTCCAGGCCTCGGCAAACCGGCCCTGCACGAGATACACGACGTTGCGGGCAAACAGCGGACGTGGATCCTTGGCCCCATCCGGATCCCGGCTCCAGGCCATCGACTCGGCAAACACGGTGTCCCATGCTCCGGCCACGATGGCCGTTTCGCATTGTTGCTGATAGGTACTCATGAGCGATATGAGGATTTTATCGAGTCAGCGCGTCTTCGACGTCGGGCGGTGTCGCCTGAATACCTTCGCCCAGGAAAGGAAATTTCTTGGCCAGCTGCTGTTTCATCTGCCAGGCGATCGTTCTGTACGACCAATGGCCCTTCACTCCGGACCGGAGCTTGGCGATATATTCCGCCTCGGCATAGTCCATCTTGAACAAACAGCGCACCTTGAAGCCGAACGGAATGGCATAGAGCGAGGCTTCCTGGTCCTTCTTCTTGAGCAGCTCAATGTCGTTCCGCACCGCCGCCATCGCTTGCCGATATTCCTGATCCAAGCCGGCGGCGATCAACGGCGGTGGAACATCATAACCGTGGACGGACGTGAAATTCTGCTGCACTTGCTGGCACCGCCGATGACGATGCATGTCTCGCCACGCCCCGATGTCCATCAGGATGTCGAAATTGAATGCGTAGCCACAGCGGAATTCCTTGATGAGTTCATCGTACGGCCCGCGCTGTTTTGTGGCGACTTCGATGGTCGCGTGTTTCTCCTTTTCAGACCACTCTTTCACGACCTCAAGTATCTTCCGATACGGGGCCTGCGACACGCGATAGAGGAGCGTCGCCACGATTTCGTCCAGCGGATGGTGCGGATCGATCAACTCGACGGACTCGATGGTCCCCCAGTTCCCAGGTTGATCGAGCCCTGCCCCGCGCAAGACTTCTTTCGCATGGCGGGCCAAATCGGAGTAGACCGATTCCTGATAGGTATTCGCCGTGGCATGCCGCGCGAGTGTCGGAGCCAATGGATCACTCAGGCCGGCGGTCTGCCCGCAGAGCTCACCCCACAGATTCACCGGCGGACGTTGGCAGGCCTCTTTCAAATCTTCGCCGATCGCCCGTAGTTCCGGCAATTGCGACGATAACAGGCGCGTAATCTGCTTTTCCAACGTCCGGATGCTGACGACCTGCCCGACGTTGGTCTTTGCCGAAAGGGGAAGGAGGTAACGGGTAACATCGAACGCGCGTGCCGCGATCGTCCGCTGATAATCGGCCGGTTTCATGGACGCCGGACAGGGATCTCGCTCGGCGAAGTACGCGATCAAGGGATCGTGCAGCAACCGGTAAATTTCGGACAGACTGCGGAGAATGCCTTCATAGACTGCCTCGGTTTCGCTCCCTCGAATCTGGCCCGGCACAAACCACCGGCTTGAGGCAAAGTTCTGATAGCGGCTCGATTTGGCCTGACCGTCCCAGAGCGGCTCGTCCTCCAGGCGGATGGCGGCGAGCTCCGAGATCTCCTCAAAACAGATGATGACGTGGCCGAGATCGGCAATGGACGCATGACCGTAATCGAAATAAAACTGCTCCCAGAACTTTTCCGAGGAGTGTCCGTGAACCCACCGGATGCTTTGTTCGATGGAATCCGGCGAGCGGCTGTAGCGCGCCAGCGCATAGGCAGATTTCTCCGGCGGCATGGGCGCGATGGCCACGACCCGGCGACCTGATTGATCCTGACTCATAGAATGTCTTTCACGTCGGCTCCTCCCCGTAACAAGCTACAGGGGAATCACAAGTTGAACCGTAGGCCGCGCACTATACCTCTCGATTCAGGATGGCGCAAGCTTGGGGGTCCGTTGACTTGTCGCAGAAGGCGCCGTTATAGTCCGCGCGAATTGTGCCTTGTGAGGTGCCACGGGAGAGGAGACGGCCGTTTTTCATGATCAAGGGTATTAAAGGCGTCAAAGATCTATTGCCGGAAGAGACGCCGCGTTGGCGCCTCATCGAAGAGGCCGCCAGACGGTGGGCAGGCCGATATGGATTTCATGAGATCCGTCTCCCGATCTTTGAGGTGACGACCCTCTTCGCGCGCAGCATCGGCGCATCGACCGACATCGTTGAGAAAGAGATGTACACCTTTCCGGATCGCGACGGCACATCTCTCACTCTTCGGCCTGAAGGGACTGCCGGGACCGTCCGAGCCTATATCGAGCACAATCGGGCCGCGATACCTGTTCCGCAGAAGTACTTCTATCTCGGGCCCATGTTTCGTCACGAGCGTCCCCAAGCCGGTCGCCTGAGGCAATTTCATCAATTTGGCGTCGAGTCGCTTGGTATGGCGGATCCCCGAGCCGATGTCGAGGTCATGGCCCTTCTCTGGCGGATCCTGTCCGACCTCGATCTCCCCAGCCTCACCTTGGAGATTAACAACTTAGGCTATACCGCCGATAGAGACACCTATCGGCCTCACCTTGTGAGTTTCCTCACACAACACGAATCCGGCCTTTGTGCAAATTGCCGTCACCGCATCGACGCGAACCCGCTACGAGTTCTGGACTGCAAAGTCCCCGAGTGTCGCGCAATTACAGAGACCGCGCCGCGTCTCGGTGACTTCCTTTCCGAGGCGGCTTGTTCATACTTCACACAAGTCCTAGCTGGTCTCGATGCCGTCAAGATTCCTTATTCATTGAATCATCGTCTGGTGCGAGGACTCGATTACTATAACCTCACCACCTTCGAGGTTACCGCGACCAACTTAGGCGCGCAAAACGCCGTAGGGGCAGGTGGACGCTACGATGGATTGGTTGAAACTCTTGGAGGGCCACCCACCCCAGCTGTTGGCTTTGCCCTCGGCCTCGAAAGAATGTCGATGTTGCTGCCGGAGTCCGCACTAGGAAGAGCGCTGAAGTATGCGGCTATCTATGTCGCCGGCTTCGGCGGCAACGGCGCTGTGGCTGGTCTGACAGCACTGGAAGAGCTTCGTCTGGCCGGACTTCACGCAGTTTCCGATTTTCGGTCTACAACCCTCAAAGCTCACTTACGCCAAGCTGACCGTCTGGCATCTCGCTTCACTCTCATCATTGGGGACGACGAAGTCGTGAAAGGATCAGCTGTTCTTCGCGATATGGAGACGAAAGTACAATACGATGTGAATCTCTCTACTTTAAGTCCTGAGATTCAGTCTCTCCTTCCCAAGTCCTAAGTACGCTTTTTCGGATTGACTTTCCCTTAAAAACAACCTAATCTTCATAGTGGATATAATATATAACTATATATAATTGATCATAAATTCCTGTGGATTCAAAGAAGATAGGTTTTCTCCTAGCTCTTCCCCCCTCACACACCAGCGCTGAGACGGTGCACGGTCTCGTGCGTACGGCCCTTGATGCCGGCCATGAGGTTTACTTATATCTCATTGATGAAGGTGTGAAGAACATTCACACGGACAATTACCGAGATCTCGCCAAAAGGGGAGCCCGCGTTTTTGCCTGCGCTTATGGCTGTCAACAACATCACGTTCCAACCGCAACGATAGACCCCAAAATGTCACTCTGTGGCCTCGTTGTACTGTCTGGAATCATTGAGGCTTGTGATCCATTTTTATCGTTTACCTGATTGTTTTTATCCATGTCAAAAAACGTCGTTGTCGTGATTCAAGAAGATCCTCGAAAGTCCCATAGACCCGTCGAGGCTCTCCGTATCGCTCTTGGCCTTTCGGCTGGATCCCACATGACAACTGTTATTCTCCTTGGCGAGGCTGTCCGTCTCATAGGAGATGAAACTGACGATATTCTCGATATGGAGATCCTTGAAAAGTATCTTCCTAGTATTAAACAGCTCGAAATTCCATTTATTATCCAAGATATACAAAATCATGTCCTCCTCCAGGACGACTTCTCCGTGAAACGGGAAGATGACGAGACTATCAGCTCCTTTATACAATCCACGGACTGCGCACTCGTATTTTAAGTGAGGAGCTCTCTGTATGCTGCCGGTTGTCTATGTCGTTCGTTCTCCACTGAATGCTCTGTCACAAGCACTCTTATCCGAGAACACTTCAGATGTGATACTTTCCCTGGAAGATCCCCTGCTTCCAGGAAGAGTGTTGCGCGCGGCGAACAATACACAATTAACAGAGGGAGACAGATTACCTTATGAGCAGGTACTCAAAATACTCCTTGCCAGCAAGAGGGTCATCACACTATGACTCCGAAGTTGTTCAGTAAAGAAAATTCGCAGTAGTAGGAGGAGTAGTAGGGAAGTGAATAGGGAGTATAGGGGTGAAGTGGTTGATTTTATAAAGTAAGTATTAATTGATAGAGCAGGATAACATTGGGGATTAGTTCTTTATGGAGCAGTTGGAATCTGTGAAAAGATTGTGAAGAGGGAATAAACGACAGTTGTACCTTCTTTTTATAACTCGACATGCCCTGGTATGACATGGTATTCAGCGTCGCTTTTATCAGGTATAAGGAAGACTGTAATGGTAGTTATCCACAAGTGTGAATAATCCTGTGTATAGCCATTAAAGCGCGTTATGAGCATTGACACTGTTTGGCAAGAAGCATTGCAGTACATCCAAGCGAAAGTTCCTAAGCAGGTGTATGACACATGGTTCATACCGGTTCATCTCGACCGGATTGAAAATTCAACGGCGCATATTGGGGTGCCGAATAAGTTTTTTGGCGAATGGTTGGATGCTCATTATGGACCGCTATTAGCGGAAGCCATGGCCACGGCTCGTGGTGGAGGGCTGATGGGCGTTGCATTCACCGTCCGTCAAAAGAACACTATGCCGGATGTTGAACCACAGAGTGTCGTCACCGCGCCACGCGGCGTCACTCAGTCCAAGGCGCGGCGGGGAATCCAACTCAACCCCAAATATATCTTTAAGAACTTTGTTGTCGGCGCTGGGAATCAATTCGCCCATGCGGCTTGTATGGCGGTAGCGGAACAGCCGGGGCAGACCTATAACCCTCTCTTCATTTACGGAGGGGTGGGACTCGGGAAGACTCACCTCTTAAACGCTATCGGAAATCATGTCGCCGAAAAGAGCGATTTACGCATCGCCTATCTGACGACAGAGCAATTTACCAACGAGGTGATCAACTCCATTCGATACGACAAGATGATGGATTTACGGAAACGGTATCGGCATATCGATATGTTGATGATCGACGATATTCAGTTCCTGGTCGGGAAGGAACGGACCCAAGAGGAGTTCTTTCATACGTTCAATGCCTTGTATGAGGGACACAAGCAGATTGTCCTCTCAAGCGACCGTTTTCCCAAAGATATGCCGGATATTGAAGAGCGTCTACGATCCCGCTTCGAGTGGGGATTGATTGCGGACCTACAGCCGCCTGACGTGGAGACCCGCATTGCCATCCTGAGAAAAAAATCAGAGGATGAGGGCCTGAAACTGCCGGAAGACGTCATCCAGTTCCTGTCGATTACGATGAAGAGCAATATCCGTGAACTGGAGGGCAGCCTGGTTCGGTTAGGCGCCTATGCCTCGCTGACGGGGCAGGTGATAAGCCTCGACCTTGCCAAGAACGTGTTGCGCGATCTCATCGGGGACAAGAAAAAGATCGTTGCGATGGATGATATTCAAGAGGCAGTCTGTACGCAATTCCATGTGAAGATGACGGAGCTGAAATCTCGCCGCAGGAGCAAGACGCTCGTACATCCTCGACAGATCGCCATGTATCTCTGTCGAGAGCTGACTGACGCATCGTACCCGGAAATCGGGCGCCAATTCGGCGGCAAAGATCATACGACCATCATTCACGCCTGTCGTCAGGTCGCGAAGGCCAAGGAGGCCGACACAGTCTTGCAAGCAACCCTTGAAACATTGAAAGAGCAAATTCTTCGAAGTTAAGAGCTTGGCAGGGAGAGTTCTCCATGAAAATACGCATTGGGCGAGATGAATTATTGACGGGACTCCAGCGGGTCCAAGGGGTCGTGGAAAAGCGAAACACGATGCCGATTCTGTCGAATATCTTGTTGGAAGCCAAGCAAGATGGGGTGGAGATTGTGGCGACGGACCTCGAGATCGGCTTGCGGGGCCTCTACAAAGGAACGGTTCTTTCAACCGGCGGTGTCACCATCTCGGCCAGAAAACTATTTGAAATCGTGAAAGAGTTACCCTCTGGTGACATCGAACTGACGGCGATGGACAACAACTGGACGACTATCCAAGCAGGGAAGAGCCAATTCAAAGTTGTAGGCCTCCCCAGCAGCGAGTACCCCGCGCTGCCGACGATCGAGCGCGAGGGGTTGACACCGCTTTCAGGAGAAGGGCTTCTGGAATTGATCCGAAAGACGCTCTTTGCCGCCGGTGATAACGATGCCCGATATATTTTGAATGGCCTCTTGATCACTCTCGTGGCAACCGACAAGAAAACCTCGCTGCGATTGGTCGGCACCGACGGGCATCGTTTGGCGGTGGCGGAGCAGGAAGTCGGCAAGGCCGGCAATAAAGGCGTGCCCCAGGAAATGAAAGCCATCATACCGAAGAAAGCCGCGCACGAAATCCGCCACCTCTTGGAAGAGGGCGGTGACACCGAACCGCTCATCGGTTTCTCGAAGAACCTCATGATCTTCCGCAAGAGCGGATTGCTGCTGACCTCTCGGTTGATGGAAGGCAACTACCCCAATTACCAACAGGTCATTCCAAAAGAAAGCGGCAAGAAGATCAGCGTCAATCGAAGTGAATTAGAGAGCGCCCTGCGCCGGGTGTCGGTACTGGCCAAGGATAAAGCCAGCGCGGTAAAGATTTCGTTCGCGTCCGACAAGATGACCTTGTTTTCCAGCAGTCCGGACTACGGGGAAGCCATGGAAGAATTACCCGCCCAGTATGAGGGAGAAGCCATCCATACCGGATTCAATGCCCGTTATCTTCTGGATGTCTTCAGTGTGATGGACGGGGAAACTCTATCGCTTCAGATGGAAACTCCGCTCAGTCCCTGTCTGATTCAGGAACCGGAAAGCCCCGGGTTCAAGTGTGTCGTCATGCCCATTAAGATTTAGCGGGATGATGGTGGAAAAGTCCGCCGGCATCGTGCGCGTGCCACAGGATCAAACTATGCGAGCCTTGTTTCTCGACAGGCGGTTAAAAAACGGATGACCACAGACGACTCTTCCCAGCCCAAATCAGACAGCTACAGCGCCGATCAGATCAAAGTCCTTGAGGGCCTCGATGCCGTCCGAAAGCGGCCGGCGATGTATATCGGGAGCACGGGTGTCGATGGACTCCATCACCTCGTCTATGAAGTCGTCGACAACAGTGTCGACGAGCACATGGCGGGGTACGGTGAGGCCATCGAGGCCATGATCCACATCGACGGGAGCGTGACGGTCATCGACAACGGGCGGGGCATTCCCACCGGCATGCACCCCACGCAAAAAAAATCCGCCGCCGAAGTGGCATTGACGGTGCTTCATGCAGGCGGCAAGTTCGAGCAGGGAGCGTATACGGTCTCCGGCGGCTTGCACGGAGTCGGTATCTCCGTCGTGAACGCCCTCTCGGAGTGGCTTGAGCTGGAGATCTGGCAGGATGGTCAAGTGTTCGAGCAACGCTATGAACGCGGGAAACCGAATGCCCCGCTCAAGGCGACAGGGAAAACAAAACGCCGAGGGACCAAAGTTCGGTTCAAACCGGACAGCCAAGTCTTTGAGACGCTGGAGTTCAGTTTTGACGTGTTGGCCCAGCGGCTCCGCGAACTGGCATTTTTAAACAAAGGCCTGGCCATTAGCCTGAGGGATGAGCGGAAAGAGCCGGCGAAAGAGCAAGTGTTTTTGTACAAGGGTGGCATCATGTCCTTCGTTGAGCACCTCAACGAAGCCAAAACGCCACTGCATAAGCCGATCTACGTCAAGGTCGAGAAGCCCGAAATGGTTCTGGAAGTGGCGCTCCAGTACAATGATAGCTACGCGGAAAACCTGTTTTCGTTCGCGAATAATATCAACACGAAGGAAGGCGGCACGCATTTAGTCGGGTTCAAGGCGGCTCTCACCAGGACGATCAACACGTACGCCAACGCGAACGATCTCTTCAAGAAAGAAACCGAATCGTTGACCGGAGACGATGTGCGGGAGGGCCTGACGGCGGTGGTCAGCGTCAAGGTCCGTAATCCGCAATTCGAGGGCCAGACGAAAGCGAAGCTCGGCAACAGCGAAGTGAAAGGCGTGGTCGAGGCCGCCGTCAACGAAGCCTTGGGCAATTACTTCGAGGAAAATCCTCCGGTGGCTCGCAAAATCATCGGCAAGGCCGTCGACGCGGCCCGCGCCCGCGAAGCGGCTCGGAAAGCCAAGGATCTGATCCGGCGAAAGAGCGCGCTCGACGGCGGCTCGTTGCCCGGGAAGTTGGCTGACTGTTCGGAGAAAGATCCGGCCTTGAGCGAACTCTACATCGTGGAGGGTGACTCAGCCGGCGGATCAGCAAAACAAGGACGTGATCGTAAGTTTCAAGCGATCCTGCCTCTGAAAGGCAAGATCTTGAATGTCGAGAAGGCGCGCTTCGACAAGATGCTCTCCAGCGATGAGATCAGGACCCTGATCATGGCATTGGGGACCGGCATCGGCCGCAAGCGCGAAGAGAGCGACAAGCCGGAGAAAGATGCGTTCGACATCGCAAAGGCCCGCTATCACAAGATCATTCTGATGACCGATGCCGATGTGGACGGCAGCCACATTCGAACCTTGCTCTTGACGTTCTTTTTTCGGCAGATGCCTGAGCTGATCGAACGCGGATATATCTACATCGCGCAGCCGCCGCTGTTCAAAGTGAAAAAAGGCAAGACGGAGCGGTATCTCAAAGACGAAGGGTTATTGAACGAATACTTAGCCGATCTGGCGGTCGAAGATGTCGAACTGTATCTGGAAGGGGCACAAGGGTATGTGACCGGACGTCGGCTGTTGCCGACTCTGAAGAAAATGATTGCCTTTGAAACCTTGCTCGGTCGGCTCAATAAGAAGTCCCACGAAGCCGGGATGCTCCGTACCTTTGTCGACGAACCAGGGCTTGATCGCGAGCTTCTCAAGGATCGAACCGCGCTCCAACGATCGATCGAGAACGTTAAGAGATCGCTGGCTGTGGTATTTCCAAAGGTCACGCCGGAGTTCGACGTGCTGGATGACGAAGAGCATCGATCGAACAAGGTCATCTGCCGGTTGCATGCGAACGGCGTCACTCATGAACTGTGCGTCACACATGAACTCGTCGGTTCCGCGGACTTTCGTGAACTACAGAAACTGACTCCGTCCGCCATAGGGCTAGGACGTCCTCCCTACAAGCTCAAAGCCAAGGGGCAAGAACATCACCATCGGGCGACCGATGAGCTGGTGAAGGCTATCTTGGATATGGGGAAGCAGGGGCTCGGCATCCAGCGCTACAAAGGGCTCGGCGAGATGAACCCGGGGCAGCTCTGGGAAACGACCATGAATCCTGAAATGCGCACGCTGTTGCGCGTGACGCTTGAAGATCTCACCGGAGTCGATGAAATCTTTACGATCTTGATGGGCGATGAGGTCGAACCGCGACGCAATTTCATCCAAACCCACGCCCTTGAGGTGAGAAATTTAGACGTGTAACGTCGTTCGTGAAGCGCAGGCTGAACAGGATTTCGGGTCCTTGCGCTTCACGTTTCACGAGATCCGCTTCACGAGGATAGAATGCCACCTGATGAACGTTTAGGCCACATCGCGATAGAAGACGAGATGAAGTCGTCATACCTCGATTATGCGATGAGCGTGATCGTAGGACGAGCCCTGCCCGACGTCCGCGATGGGCTTAAACCGGTCCATCGCCGCATCCTGTTCGGCATGAACGAAATGGGCCTCGCCTCCAATCGGGCCTACCGCAAGTCAGCCAAGATCGTGGGCGAGATCATGGGCAACTATCACCCCCATGGGGATACGGCCATTTACGATACCCTCGTGCGGATGGCGCAGAACTTCAACATGCGCTATCCCCTCGTCGACGGCCAAGGCAACTATGGCTCGATGGACGGCGATTCAGCGGCCGCGATGCGCTACACCGAAGCGCGCATGACCAAACTTGCCGAAGAGATGCTGGCCGACATCGACAAGGAAACCGTCGATTTCGGCCCGAACTACGACGAATCAAGGCAGGAGCCGCTGGTGTTGCCGAGCAGGGTGCCGAACCTTCTCATTAACGGAGCGGGCGGCATCGCGGTCGGCTATGCCACGAATATCCCGACGCACAACATCGCGGAGATCATCGACGGATCGCTTCTGCTGTTGGAGAATCCGGACGTCACGATCGCCCAGTTGATGAAGAAGATCCCGGGGCCGGATTTCCCCACGGCCGGGTTCATCTACGGCATGAGCGGTATCAAGGAAGCGTACGAGACCGGTCGGGGTCTCTTGAAGTTGCGGGCAAAAGTCGTGGTCGAGATCGATGAACGCACCGAGCGCGAACGGCTCATCGTCACGGAGATTCCGTATCAGGTCAACAAGGTGTCATTGATCAAAAAAATTGCCGAGCTGGTTCAGGAAGACCGGATCAAAGGCATCTCCGATTTGCGGGATGAGTCATCGGACCGTGAGGGAGTCCGAGTGGTCATCGAGCTCAAGCGAGGTGAAATCCCGCTGGTTGTGCTGAATAATCTGTACAAACACACCCCGCTTGAAACCACCTTCGGCGTTATTATGCTGGCGCTGGTCAACAATCGTCCCGAAGTTCTGAATCTGAAACAAATTCTGCATCATTTCCTCGACCACCGACGGGAAGTCGTCGTCCGCCGCACCGCCTATGAGCTGCGTAAGGCGGAAGAGCGGGCCCATGTTCTCGAAGGGCTTAAGATCGCACTCGATCATCTCGATGCCGTGATCACGCTCATACGGAGGTCGCAATCGCCGGACGAAGCGCGGGCCGGGTTGATCCGGCAGTTCGGTCTCACCGATATCCAAGCTCATGCGATCCTCGACATGCGGCTCCAGCGCTTAACGCAGCTTGAGAGGACCAAACTCGTCGAAGAGTATCAAGACGTGCTGAAGCAGATCGAGTATCTGAAGTCCGTCCTCGCCAACCAAGAACTGGTTCGGACTATCATTAGGGGGGAGCTGACCGAAATTCGGGAGGCCTATAAGGACGAGCGGCGGACGCAGATCGTCAAGGAAGAGGCGGAAATCAGCCTGGAAGATCTGATTGCCGCGGAAGAAGTGATCGTCACGATCTCTCATGCCGGATACATCAAACGAAATGCCGTGTCGCTCTATCGTGCCCAGCGGCGTGGAGGCAAAGGCAAGATCGGCATGGGGATCAAAGAAGAAGATTTCGTCGTGAATCTCTTCACGGCCTCCACCCATGATTCGCTGCTCTTTTTCACGGATGCCGGCAAGGTCTATTGGTTAAAGGTCCATGAAATTCCTGAAGCCAGCCGTGCCGCGAAGGGCAAAGCGCTCGTCAATCTGCTCGCGCTGTCGAGTAATGAAAAGGTCACGGCCACATTGCCGGTGAAAGAGTTCAGGGACGATCGGTATATCGTGATGGGCACCAAAAAAGGCATCATCAAAAAGACGGAACTGTCTGCGTTCAGCAATCCACGGCAAGGCGGGATCATCGCCTTGGGACTTGAGAGCGGCGACAAACTGATCGGTGTGCAACTGACTGATGGACAGCGGGAAATTCTTCTCGGGACACGGCAGGGCCTCACCATTCGATTCAAGGAAGAAGAGGTGAGATCCATGGGTCGAATGGCGTATGGCGTGAAAGGCATCACGCTCGAAGAAGGAAACGAAGTTATCGGCATGGAAACCATCACCCCTGATTCCACGACATCCATTTTGACCGTCACGGAAGGCGGCTACGGCAAACGAACGCCCGTGGGCGAATATCGCATTCAGGGTCGTGGCGGCAAAGGCATCATCAGCGTCAAGACGACGGAGCGAAACGGTCTGGCCGTGGGATTCCTTCAAGTACGAGATGACGACCAAATCATGTTGATGGCGGCGCAAGGGAAGGTGCTCCGTTGCAAAGTGGACGATATCCGGGAGATCGGCCGGAATACCCAAGGGGTCCGCATTCTCGACCTCGATGGTGAAGGAGATCGAGTGGTGGGCGTCGCCAGATTGGCGGAAGTGGTCGAACGAGAGGACGCGGGTTCGGAAGACGCCCCCGAAGCCTAATCCGACCGAGCCGCGCAGTGGTTCCATGCATGAGCAAGTGTCTTCTCCCATGCCTCCGTCTTCCTCCGGTCCCAAGACCAAGAAGCCGCTGGATATCGTCGTCAAGTTCGCGCTGAGCGTCTTCGTTGGATCGTTCGCGTTGATCTGGGGGGGTATGTATCTCAGCCGTCCCGATCGAACGATTCCTCCGTATACCGTCGGAGCTCAGTCCGGCCCCATCGTGACGACTGATGTTCCTGCAGGGACGGAAGATGATCAGATCGAAAAACTCTTAAAACGGTTTCGGAAAGTCGGCCATCAGACGCGCGATTTCGGTCCCATGAAGATCTACCCGACGACTCCAGGCGATTCAGAAGGCCGGTACCGGCACATTGTGATCTATGTGTTCGATGATCACAGGCGGACGGATCCCGAAGTCCTGGCGAGGTATCTGGGCGGAGATGGGGGAGTGATCAGGGACTATGAACATTCGATGCGTGGATACTATCGCTTACAGGATCAGGAGGAAGAAGGGGGACTGGGGCCCATTCCCAAGAACCACGATGTGTCCAACGACACGAGAATTCTCTTTAAGGGACGCGTGACGGACCCCTTGCCGGTGGAGGCGGAGCCTGGACCAGGTAAGCCGATATCACCTTTCTGAAGTGTTCCCGGAGCGCGGGATCTTGAATGACGGTGGTATGCGAGCATACCTCAGCTGAAGACTCCTCCGGCCGAGGTGTTCCGAGGTCGGTGGTGAGACATGATGAAGAAGCCGCCGAATCGGCGGGAATTTCTCCGACACGACACGCAATGTCGGTCACGCATTCCGTTCCGAACTCTGCCTGCAGTTTGGTCAAGAGCGCCGGCTTGAGGAACGTCAGTTGTTGCAGCCAGACGGAGTTTCTGACGACGAGGTAGAGCTTCTTGAAGCGGATCTGTGCCGGCCAGGTGTGGGACGCCATGGGCTCGCCCACGAGCTCATGCCAACGACGCTGCAAGCGAAGTTCCAACAGTCTCGATTCAAGACCCAGCCGCTTGGAAAGACCGGACAGGATGTTCCCAAAGGAATCGAGCGTACGAGGGCCAGCCATGTGGCATCATAGGCGGTAGCAGAGAACGGATCAAGGCATCGGTTCAGTTCATGGCCAAAGAGACAGATGATCAGCAGGCAGTCGTCGCCACCAATCGGAAGGCGTACCACGATTATTTTATCGAGGAAAAGTTTGAGGCTGGCATTGTCCTCAAGGGGACCGAGGTGAAATCGCTTCGTGACCGGCGAGTGAATTTACAGGACAGCTACGCCAGTGTGAAAGAGGGGGAGGTTTTTCTTCATCACTGCCACATCAGCCCCTACAGTCACGGCAACATGATGAACCATGATCCGATCAGGACCCGCAAACTGCTCCTACATCGAAAGGAGATCAACAAGCTCCTGGGGAAAACCCAGCAGAAAGGCCTCACGCTGATTCCGCTCCGCATCTATTTTTCAGCGCGGGGCCAGGCCAAGGTCGAGCTCGGGCTAGCCAAAGGAAAGAAGCAACATGATCGCCGAGAATCGATCAAAGCTCGGGAGGCCGGCCGAGAAGTGGAACGGGCGATCAAAGAACGGAAGTGAGGAGGACATTCGCGACCCGTTCGAAGGACGCCGTGTCGCCGTCCATAGGCAAGACTGCGGACACGGCGCGCTTCAGGAATATGTCGGCGAGAGGACGCTCCTTTTTACTCACGGTCGAGGAACGCCAGCTTGTACATCGTTCCGAAAACAGCGGTCAGCGCGAGCAACGCAAAGAATAATGTCGTCATGGTCTTTACCTCCTGTTACGATCAACTCACTTGAATAAAAGATAATGCTCGAACATGAATGGGCGATGATGAAATTATGAAGAAGTCTTCATAATTCAACGAGAGCCAGCTAACTCAGTTCCGTCCACCGGCGAGCTGCACCATTGCGTACAACACTCCGAATATAGCGGCCAATAGGAACACTTCGATAAAAGAAATCATGATTGTTGTCCACCCCCTTTCACTTTCATGTTTTTATACACCGTCAAGATGAAGTCTCCATGATGAAATCGTGAAGAGTCCTTCATGTAGAAGGTTTCCTCAATGGGCTATGAAGCACATCTTAGTATTCCTCTGATGTTCCATGTCCTGATCCTCAACGTGGTGCAAACACGGAACAGCCCGGTATAAAGCAAACCTTGCAACGTGCATCTGCTTTGCGCGATGCCATGAGTCCCTCGTCAAATATCGCGAGAGGGATCTTCCGACCTATCATCTCGTCGGCTGTATCACGGACTGTTCGTCCGGCCGAGTGCGTCCCCACGATAATTGCTTGTCCCAATCCCGCCATAACGTACGGAAAACACACCATGGAAGCATCGATTATATTGGCCATGTTGTTCCCTTCCTTTCTATGGACTCTTTCGTAAAGTATTTACAAATTCAGCATAGCGGACCGTCGTGAAGAGATTATGAATCCATAGTGAAGATCTCTTCATGTTCTCGCTGGAACACGGCTGCCGCCGATGTTATTGTGCCACGGCGCCCGGCGGGCTCTCTCTATCCCAATGATAGGACTTCATGGGGACAGGCTATCGAAAGAACGTTTCGCGTTGGTTATGGTCGTGTACTTGTGTGAAGAGATGCTGCGATGGCCTAATCAGAGGTGGGTGAGGATAAGCGCCGCATGAGAACGCCGTGCGCACGCACGCGCTAAAGCGGTCGGAGCCAGGCGCTTCGAGAATCGCTAGGCAGAAACCGTCTGCTGAGGGAGAGCCGGCAAGCGCAAAGTGAAGATGGAGCCTTTGTTGACTTCGCTTACGACGGAAATGCTGCCGCCGTGAGCCTCCATGATTTCCTTCACGATAGGAAGTCCCAGCCCGGTACCGGCCGAATCTTTCGCCCTGGCCCAATCGGTGCGGTAGAATCGCTCGAACAGATGGGGAATATTCTCCGGCTCGATTCCGTGGCCCGTGTCCTCGACCGCCACCGCCACCTCTTGGCCGACGGTCTGCAGTCGGATGGTGACGGCTCCACCGGATGGAGTGTAACGCAGCGCATTGTCGAGCAGATTGATCATGGCCTGTTTGAGCCACTGGGCATCGCCGAGCACGAAGGGAACCGGTTGAGATTCAAACCGTAAAGTGATCTGACGATCATCCGCCAAGAGCATCAACTCATCCACAAGCTCTTGAATGAGAGGTTCCACGGCGAGCGGCACGAGATTGACCGGCGGTTTACTGCTGGTGAATTTCGCGAGCGTCAAGAGTGGACGGGTCAAGGCGATGAGCCGATCCACTTGCTGAAGATTGTTGAGTAACACTTCATGATATTCTTCCGGAGTCCTCGCTTTCATGAGCGCCACTTCCAGGTTTCCCTGCAGGATGGTCAGGGGCGTCTTCATTTCGTGGGCGGCGATTTCACAAAAGTTCCGTTGGACCTCACTGCCTCGCTGGAACTGATCCAACACGGAATTGACCGCCTGGGTGAGTCGCCGAAACTCTCGATAGGGTGAATCCATCGTCAAGCGTTTTCCAAGGTCGGATTCCGACAGGGTTTCCGCTCCCGTACACAACGCGTCAATGGGAGCCATCACTTTCTTTGCCAGCCAGAGGCTGCCGACCCAGGCCAGGATCAGAGTGGCCCCGGATCCAAGGGCGAGCAGAAACACAAGGCCATTCAGAGTTTCCTGATAATGGAGCAGCGAGGTTTCCGCCTGCAAGATGTACCGCGCATGGTCCTTACCGGTAAAGAAGAGGAACAGGTGCCGCGCAGGCGTCCCATCGGGCGCGTCGAGGGTCTCGAACCAGATGTTCTTGAGTCGGACCTGCTCCAACACGCGAGGGGGAAGCGACTCTTGCGCGGTCGCGTGCGCGCTTCTCCACAAGAGCGAGCCGTCCGTTGAAAAGATACGAAGGGCGTGAGTCACATCGGGCAGTACCTGTTGTTCCGTGGCGCTGTGAGTCAATTCGTTGGTCGGAGCGGAGTCCTTGCCGCCGGGTTCAAAGAATTCGGGATGCCACTCCACAAACTCGGCTAGGGTTTCCGCCAATACGAGCAGCCGTCCATCCACAAAACGATGGAGCAAGATCTCACTCGTGGCATACACGAGAGCGGAAAAGAGGAGAAGCCCCGCCATCAAGACGAAGGCGGACCAACTGATCAAACTACGCAGGGATTTCATGCGGAGGCGTCCGGCTCTTCCAGCATATACCCGGCGCCACGCACCGTGGCGATCAAGGCTGGCGAAAAGTCTCGGTCGATCTTTGCCCGGAGGGCTCGGATGTGGGCGTCGACGATGTTCGTCATGGGATCATAGCTGATGTCCCACACATGTTCGATGATCGCCGTTCTCGTGAGCACACGATTCTTGTTCCGCAAGAGGAACTCCAGCAGGGCATACTCTTTATTCGTCAGGGAGATTTCCTGTCCAGCGCGCCAAACGCGATGAGACGCCGGATCCAATCTCAGGTCGGCCGCCTGCAGATGGGCGAGTGGTTGAGAACTACCCCGGCGCAACAGCGCTCTGATCCCAGCCAACAATTCCGCGAAGGCGAACGGCTTCGCCAAAAATTGATCCGCGCCCGTATCAAAGCCGGAGACCTTGGTCTCCACCGTATTGCGCGCCGTCAACAGGAGCACCGGAGTGGAAATGCCCTTGTCGCGAACGCGACGGCAGAGAGTCAGGCCGTCAAGCTTCGGCAACATGATGTCGAGGATCAAGAGATCGTACGCGTTGTTCAACGCCAACAACAAGCCTTCTTCACCGTCGGCGGCTACATCCACCACATAGTGCTCTTCTTTCAATCCCTTTCTGATGAATTGAGCCAGATCGGCATCGTCTTCAACGAGCAGAATTCTCATGGCCTATCCTCATGACCGGACCACACGAACGGCAGCGGTGGATCAACAGAGGATGCTCTTGCAGTCCGTGACCACCAGGTTGGTTGCTTTTTCGTCGACCTCGAGATCCATGGTCAGCCAGGCGATCCCCACGGCTCGTTCATCCTGGTGGGCTCCCCCGCTCCCCTCGAGCAGGCTGACGACATAATAGCGGCCGGCCGGAACTTTCGTGAACCAAAAATGACCGGTCGGATTGGCCCTCGTCGCACGAAGATAGGGAATCAGTTTCTTATCGGTCAGCAGTTGAGCCATGACCTCACGAAGGCATTCCACAGGCGACCCCTGCGGCATGGGGCTTTCCGAGGACGATGCTCCGCCTTTTGACGGGCAGGAGTTCTCCCGCACATGTTTGTCGAACCAGGAGCGAGTAGAGGAAACCATCGGAATCAAGTAGATCGAGGCGCCGGCCTGAGTCACGGCTTTTCCAGAGGATGCGCGCAGGAATACTTGTCCGGCCGCACTTCCTCGACCTTTTGCCCTGTAGGCGAACAGCTCTTTCTCGTTGAAGGTCGGTGGGTTCGATGAGCCCGACATCACCGCCTGTGCCGGTGCCGCGTGGAAGCTGCAGATCAGCAGCAGACTGATGAACGAGTATCTGAATTGCCCGTCACGCCACCTCATGTCGAGGAAGCCGACATTGACGTGGACTCGTCCGGCTCGGTTGGAGTCCGGACAGCCTTGTGCTTGAGGGCGCGACCCTTGTCAGGGGTCGGATCAATGACCACACCATACACTTCTCGACCTTCATGGCCTTCCGGCAAATATTCGGTAATCGGCATCCCGTCTTCGCGAACGAACAGGAGGCAGTGGCAGTATTTGTAAATTTGCATTTCATCGCACGCGCAGATCCAACGTCGGAGCTTGGCTTCGGCTGCTTTGTCCTTGTAAAAATTACAGGGGCAGAGCGGTTTCCCAAGTTCGTCGATATGAGACCCTAATCCCTTGACCACCGCCTCCGTCACGGCAGGGTTGGGATGCATGGTGGTCCCGCTTTTCTCGGCAAATCCTTGCACGAACTTTCGTATCTTCTCGAGACTTTCCTCTGTCGGCTCAGCCATGGACCTCCTCCTCTTGAGCGACGATGGGCAGAAGCGCTAGTTTACAAGGGTAATTCGCTGCTTTACAATCCGTCACTCAACGGATTTTCGTCCTACGCCATGACAGACATGTCGAGTCAACAGATCTTGCTCCAACGGGTGGTCCGCGAGGTGAGTCCGGCGGTCGCAGAGCCGCTGGTGACCCGTTTGCCGCAGGCCACCGGCAAACCGGATGCTGCCGCACGGGCACTGACCCTGCTCGATGAACTCCAGGAGTTGTCCGAGAAAGCAGCTACTGCGGCGTTGGCGGCAGTGCCTGAGCTCGACCGGCGCGGCGGACTTTCGCATATTCTTTTATGGCTCGATCTCGGGGTCGCACTGGCTGAATCTTCCGGGGCATCCGCGCTCAAATATTTCAAGGATAGTCCCATGGTCCTCGGGCTGATCGAATCAGCCGATGCGCGCACCGAGGTTCTGACCATCGGTCTGGAAATCGCCGAGCAAGATGCCAACGTCGCGCTCGAATACATCCGGCAGGCTCCGCAGATTCTCGCCGATGTTCCGACTGCACACGTGCGACCCTGGCTCGATATCAGCATAGAACTGACTCAGGTCAATGTCGTCGTCGGGCTTGAGTTCATCCGACAGATCTCCAAACTGGCCCCTGTGCTGCCTTTGGAAAGCGTGAGGGATTGGGCAACCGTGGGCATGAAATTGATTGTGCCGAATAGCCTAGGGAAGCCGGATTACGTGGCGACCATGGAGTATCTCAGAACCAGCCCGGCCATTCTGAGAAACATCGAACACCCGGCTATTCGGGAAAAGGTCGTGTCCCTGTGCCTCGTGCTGGCCGAACATTCCCCCGAGTCCGGCATGACGTGGCTTGCAGAATCACCCGACCTCTTGGGAACGTTGCCGTCGATGGAATGGCGGATCCGGCTGTTGCAGTACGGCGCTTTGCTGGCGGAGAAGCATGCCGAAGCGACACTCGAGTACCTGCGTCGCGCCCCGGAACTCGCCGGACTCATCGGAGATCGACCCGAAGCGCTCACACGATTTGAAAATTGGTTTAAGGCCGGGATGGAAGTCGCGGCCTACAGCCCAGACGGAGCGCGCGCCTATTTTTCAGTGGAGTCGCGGAAAGCGCTGGCTTCGGTCGAACAGGCCTTGAGCGGCGTGCCGTTTCGGCTGGTCGCGCGACGGGTGAAACTCTTCGTGCAGGGACTCTGTGGAGCGGATGTCGCCGTGGCGGCGCTTCCGGATTCGTTGACGGCACCGGTTCGCGCGACGGTCAGCGGAGACGGGAGCGCCATTTCGTTCCCGGCGCTGCTCCGTCGGTATCCGACGGCCGTGGAAAACGAGCGTCTCTATCTCGTGATGGCGGCCCATGAAGCCGGGCACTTGGAATTCGGTACGTATCGACTCAGGCTCGACTCCCTGGCCGATCTGATCGAAACCGTGAGACAGCGTTATGGCCGAACCAATGAAGCGAGACCAGGGACGCTGGCTGCGCTGTTTCAGCTCTATCCGAATCCTGCCCTGGTGCGGGACCTCTGGACCGTGCTGGAAGATGCGCGTATCGAATTCTTGCTGCAAACCGAGTATCCGGGACTTCGGTGCGATCTCGCTCGATTGGCTGCTGAATCCATCGTCCCACGCGATCCTGCGCAAGGGGTGATGCCGAAAGAACTGGTCGTCGACTGCCTCCTCAGACTCTCCACCGGTGAAGCGGAGGATACCGCAGTACCCAAGGCTGTGCGGGAAGAAGTCTCGATTCTCTGGAACATGTGCCGGTCCGTTCTCAAGACCACGGCTACGGCGGAAGAAACGGTTCGGGTGGTCGATCAGGTCTCTGTCCGGTTGGAGGAGCTGCTGGCGGCTCGCGGCGCGATGATACCGGCGGAGCGGTGCGAGGAACAAAAAGATGTGGAAGCGGGACAGACGAAACCGGAGCAGCCGGGCGACCAATACCGAGCAGTGACCGACGTGGCCTATCGCGGCGCGATGAATCCTGAGTTCATCACGTGGAGCCCGGAACGGTTCGACCGGCAACACAAGTCTCCGACGGAATCGGATCGTTCTCCGGGGGAACACGTGCGGAGCGGGGACCACGAACCCGGAAGCGGCGACATGTTGCGCGAAGGGCGATCATTGCCGTCGGTCGTTGAACAATGTCTGACCCTTGAAATCGATGCCCCACAGACTCAGGAAACAATGGCTCACGGCGAACGAGCCGTCCTCTACCCTGAATGGGACCATCGGATCGAGGATTATCGGATGAATTGGTGTCGTGTGGTCGAACGCCCAGCGGATTCTGGGTCTGACGAATTCGTCATGAAGACGTTGGCCACGCAGCGGAGTACCGTCAAGTCGCTACGCCGGTTTTTTGAAGGCTTGCGACCGCCGGCCTTTCGCCGCGTCGCGGGGCAAACCGACGGCGAAGAGGTGGATCTCGATGCCGTGGTCCGACGAGCCGGAGAACAGCGGGCAGGGGCGGAAGGCGACGATCGGCTGTACATCCGGCGGGAAAAACGAACGCGTGACGTCGCGGTGTCCTTCCTCATCGACATCAGTGGATCAACCAGTCGAGACCTGGGAACCGGTCGGCGGGTGATCGACATTGAGAAAGAAGGTCTGGTACTCCTGTGTGAAGCGCTGGATGCCGTCGGCGATCAGTACGGACTCTATGCCTACTCGGGCCAAGGACGAGGGAATGTCGAGTTTCTCACGATCAAAGATTTTGACGATCGACTCGGGGCGACGACGGCGCATCGGCTTGGTGGCCTGGCTCCTCGTCATCAGAATCGAGACGGTGCCGCTATCCGGCACGCCACGGCGAAGCTGGTGGCGCGGGACGCCAAGAACCGCGTCCTCGTGCTGCTGAGCGACGGCAGACCATTGGATGATCAGTACAAGGATGAATACTCGTTGGAAGATACAAAGGCGGCGCTGCGGGAAGCAAGACGACGGGGAATTGAGACCTTTTGTGTGACGATCGACCGAGATGCGGAGACCTATCTGCGCCGCATGTATGCCGAGGCACGGTACTGCGTCATTCATAGCGTCGAAGCCCTTCCAACAAAGCTGCCGCTTCTATACAGGCAATTGACAGCGTAACTCCATCAAGCGTATGACCAACTCGACAGGAAAGCCGACGGTTCCCCCCTGGTTGTATAAGCTCTTCACGGGGCATCAGTATCCCTATGTCCGTCGCCTAGCCAAGTTCGGACAGGCGGTGAAACCCGGCGAAGATCGTCCGGAGCCGACGAAAGAGATGATCGAAGCCAAGTTCTGGGAAGTCTATCCTCGGTGCCGGATGAAGGTACTGCAGGAAGTCAAAGAAGGGATGATCGTGGTCTTTCATGACTTGGGCGAGTATCCTCCGGGCGGCTTTCAGGAACTCGTCGACAATCCGGAAGAGTTTTTGGCGAACACGTTCGGCAAAAAGAAGATCAAGGTCAATTTCTATGACGAAGAGAATTTCGTCTGCACGATCAACTTCAAAGTTGCGGGCTGGACGGAGCACGAAGGTGGGCATTGACGGTCTCACGATGTCTTTGTGCTCGCGCACCGCGCACGCAAGTTTATCGAATTTGACACCATGGGCGGTGCTCGGTGCATGCGCGCAGTGAAAGACATCCTGAGGCCGTCAACTTGGAGGATGAAAAAAGGAACTGAGGATTGAGGTGGAAATGATGGCACGACCGAAAATCACGGTAGTCGGTGCGGGAAACGTCGGAGGGACGACGGCGCAGCGGTTGGCCGAAAAAGATCTCTACGACGTGGTATTGGTCGATATCGCCCAAGGAGTTCCACAAGGCAAGGCACTCGATATTTCCCAGGCGGGGCCGGTCTGTGGATACAGCACGCAGGTGGTCGGCACCAACGAGTACAAGGACACGGCCGGATCGTCGATCGCCGTGATCACGTCCGGCATGCCGAGAAAGCCGGGCATGAGTCGCGACGAGCTATTGGCGACGAACGCGAAAATCGTCAAATCCGTCGTGTCGGAATTAGTCTCCCGTTCACCGAACATTATCCTGATTCTCGTGACCAACCCCTTGGACGCCATGGTCCATGTGGCGCATTCCGTCAGCGGTCTTCCCAAATCGAGAATCATCGGCATGGCGGGCGTGTTGGATTCGGCGAGAATGCGCACCTTCATCGCCGCGGAGCTGAATGTGCCGGTGACGGAGGTGCAGGCCATGGTGTTGGGCGGCCACGGCGATACGATGGTGCCGCTGCCGCGCTATACCACCGTGAGGGGCAGGCCCGTGTCGGAACTGATGTCGAAAGAGAAGCTCGACGCCATCGTCAAACGAACACGGGATGGCGGAGCTGAAATCGTCGGCCTTTTGAAAACGGGCAGTGCCTTCTATGCTCCATCCGCTTCGGCGGTGGCGATGGTTGAATCGATCCATAAGGACGAGAAGCAGGTGATGCCTTGCGCGGTCTTGTGTGACGGGGAGTACGGCCTGAAGAACGTGGTCGTCGGCGTGCCGGTGAAGATCGGACGGGGCGGAGCCGAGCAGATTCTGGAGTATGAACTGACGAGTGATGAGCGGGCGGCGTTGGAGACGTCGGCCAACGCGGTGCGGGAACTCTGTCGCACCGTGGATCGGCTGATGGCGTAGGGCGGTCAATCGTCATTAGTCACCGGTCATCGGCGGGTAGAACGAGTCTTCACTATCGGCCAATGACTGATGACCGATCGGCAATGGCTGCTTGACATTCGAAGAAATACTCCAGTACAGACATCGGGCTAGACAGTCAACCGTTTTTGAAGAGAGGGAGCTATGAAATTTCTTGAAGATCCGATGCAGACGATGGGAGTGGGATTCGTGCTCACCATCGTGTTGGTAGGGATATATTTGGGTTTGACCGGCATCAGCGCGGGTGAAGGCGACTGGGGCCAGATGATCCTTCGCTGGGTGCACTTCCTGGCCGGGATCACGTGGATCGGCCTCTTGTATTTCTTCAACTTGATCAATGCCTCGTTCTTGAAAAGTTTGGATGGGCCGACCAAGAACATCGTGATTCCGAAACTGATGCCGGCCGCGCTCAATTGGTTCCGACATGGAGCCACGGTGACCGTGCTGGCCGGCGTGTTGTTGTATGGCCACATGTATCATAAAGGCGGAACAGGAGCGGTGGCCTTGGCGATCGGCGGGTTGCTCGGCATCATCATGATGGGCAACGTCCATGGCATCATCTGGCCGAACCAGAAGAAGATCATCGCTGCCGTTACGGCAGCCGCGCAGGGCACTCCCGCGCCGCCCGAAATGGCGCAATGGGGACGGACCGCGTTGCTGGCTTCTCGCGTGAATTTTATGCTTTCGATTCCCATGCTGTTCTTCATGGGAGCCGGCAGCCACTTCAGATAAAATTTCCAATTCTGCGCCGGTGGGGTACCCCACCGGCGACAGTGACCTTCCAGATTAGGGTCCTCGCCCGCGACGCTCTGCTTCTCCGTGCAGTTCCATGACGGCGTCATCTCCCAATGATGCAACATCCTGGCATTTGCTACGGCGAGGACTCACGCCATATTACGGTTTCCTCTAAGTGGCTGGCGGGATCACAAGATAATGGGAGCTCTGCAAGAAATAGCGCCATAGTATCTCATTGAAACGCCAACGGTTACGGCATTATGCTTGGACAATTCGATAGCGCGGGTGCGGACGGAAACCGCATATCGGTTCTTCCTGAGGATCGTCGCGGCGCCTCGCGCTTGCAGGTGATCCGCGAGCCAGTAAGATCATTAGGAGACGGCGATTGCTGTCAGAAGTTGAACAAGCTCGGTTGCGGTTGTCCAAAGGTACTGACGGGAAGAAGAAAGCTCAGTTCGGTCAGTTCCTGACGCCTGCGAGGACTGCGGCCTTTATGGCTGGTCTTTTCCCAGCCGCCGATGGCATCTGCCACTTGCTTGATGCAGGCGCTGGTATTGGATCGCTTACTGCGGCCTTTCTGGAGCGATGCCGTTCCGGTGACCTTCGCTTCCAACGCGTGGAACTCGATGCGTTCGAGATCGATGGTTCACTGCACGCCCAGTTGGCCCAGACATTGTCGAAGTACCGCAGTAGCATGTTTTTTGCGCATGTATGTGGTGACGATTTCATACACGCGGCCGTCGATTCGCTTTCCGGGGACATGTTCGCAAAATCATTCCCAAAATATAGTCATGCCATCCTTAACCCGCCATATAAGAAGATAAGCGGCAATTCCGCTCATCGACTGGCCCTGCGTCGCGTCGGTATCGAGACGGTAAACCTATATTCGGCCTTTGTGGCGCTGGCCGTTGCACAAGCAGCACCTGGCGGGCAGATCGTGGCGATCATTCCGCGCAGCTTTTGCAACGGGCCGTATTATCGCCCCTTCCGTGACTTTATCCTTGAGCGCGCAGCTATCCGACACATCCACTTGTTCGAGTCACGCAGTACAGCTTTCAAGGATGATGCGGTCCTTCAGGAAAATATCATTGTGCGTCTTGAGCACAGTGGCCTACAGGGTTCTGTGACAGTTTCGACGTCGACCGATGATACCTTTTACGACCTTGTTAGCTTTGAACACGCGTTTGAGCGGATCGTGTTTCCCTCCGACCCGGAGCGGTTTATTCATGTGCCCACGTCGCCTGAGCTGAACGGGATCGAACTATGTCCTACTATCCAGTACACGCTGGCCGACCTTGGTATCAAAGTATCGACAGGACCAGTAGTCGATTTCAGACTCAAGGAGCACCTGCGTGCCATGCCTGGAGAGAGCACGGTTCCCTTACTTTACCCCGGCCATTTCTCCGACGGCGAGATCACATGGCCCATCGAAGGCATGAAGAAGCCAAATGCCATCGAACGCAATGCCCACACTGAAAAATGGCTTTATCCGACCGGCTACTACTGCGTGGTTCGACGCTTCTCGTCTAAGGAAGAAACGCGCCGGATTGTGGCAAGCGTAGTCGAACCCACCGCATTCGGAGGCGTGCCTATGCTGGGGTTCGAAAATCATCTAAACGTTTTTCACGGCAACAGACGTGGTTTGCCCCAAGTACTGGTCCATGGACTGGCCCTGTTCCTGAACACGACCGCAGTTGACAAGGCTTTCCGTCGTTTCAATGGTCATACGCAGGTCAACGCAACCGACCTGATGCTCATGAAATACCCCAGCCGCGATGTTCTAACGCGGCTGGGCGAATGGGCCATGGAACAGGAGGATCTCACTCAAAGCCTGATAGACGCTAAGTTCGGGGCCGTGGCTGCATGACCACCAACATGAGAAGCCGCTACATCAAGGCCGCGCATCAGATTCTTGCATCACTTGGGCTACCTCGTGCACAACAGAACGAGCGGTCGGCACTCTGTCTGTTGGCGCTGCTCAACCTCACGCCGGAGAGGCCGTGGTCGAAGGCTGAAAATCCACTTATTGGCATTACACCCATCATGGATTGGGCTCGTGAACATTACGCCAAAGAATATGCGCCGAATACGCGCGAAACTGTCCGTCGTCAGACCATTCACCAGTTCTGTGATGCGGGCATCGTGGTTTACAACCCAGATCAGCCCGACCGTCCTGTGAACAGCCCAAAAGCTGTCTATCAGATCGAGCCTGACGCTCTGTCCTTGCTGCGCACTTTCGGGACGCACGCGTGGCATGATGCGCTGACGGGCTATTTGACCAGACGCGAGACGCTGGTCGCCCGCTATGCCAAGGAGCGCAAGCAAAACCGTATCCCGGTGAGGATTGCGCCGGGGAAAGAGATTACCCTCAGTCCTGGCGAACACAGTGAACTGATCCGAGCCGTAATAGAAGACTTCGCTCCGCGCTTTGCGCCGGATAGCCTGCTGGTTTATGCCGGTGACACAGGGGACAAGTGGGGATACTTCGATGCCCCTTTACTGGCCGAATTGGGCGTCGATGTGGAATTACACGGCAAGATGCCAGATGTAGTGCTGCATTACACCGAGAAGAACTGGTTGCTACTGGTCGAGTCGGTCACCAGCCATGGGCCGGTTGATGGCAAAAGACATGAAGAGCTTGCTAAGCTCTTTGCCAAGTCGACTGCGGGGCTGGTTTATGTCACTGCCTTCCCGAATCGGGCCATTATGAGCCGCTACCTTGGGGAAATTGCGTGGGAAACTGAGGTGTGGGTTGCGGATGCGCCATCTCACCTTATTCACTTCAACGGCGTGCGCTTTTTGGGTCCCCATAGGGCGCCCTAGAAATGGTGAATCAGTGTTGGGTTCCACAGTATCCGATGTTTGCACGACTTCGATAATCACCAGCAGCTAGCGTATAAGCGTCAGTGCCGGTTGGACTCGAGCGTGACCGCCGTCGCGATAACCACTCTCGACAGGCTCCGTCATGGCAAGCTTTTGAGCCGACACCATCATCATGGTTTCTCGAATCTGTTTCTCTCCCTTGCCCGCTATACCCAGCCCTCCCGTAGGCCCCTAGCCCTAACTGCTTGAGATTCAGGCCCATTTCGGCTTCGTTGCCTTGACGGATGAAGAGATGGAGCCGTATAGTACGGCTTCAGCCTTGAGGAGTCACTGACGCATCGTTATGCCTACTGCCGCAGAACCACGCCTTGTCCAACAGATGGAAGGAGCCCCTTGGGAGATTGAGGGGTATCTCAAAGTCGGTGGCTATGAAGCCTGGAAGCGTTGTGTGAAGGAGCTAAAGGCGACTCAAGTGATTGATGAGCTGAAGAAATCAGGCCTGCGTGGGCGAGGTGGTGCTGGATTTCCGACTGGCATCAAATGGGACAAGGTGCTCAACCACCGGGTGAAAGAGCGCTATTTCGTCTGCAATGCCGGCGAACACGAACCCGGCACGTTCAAGGACCGCCATTTGTTGAAGACTTTGCCGCACCAGTTGATCGAGGGCTGTTTGATTGCGTCGTTCACGGTGCAGGCGAAAGCCTCCTTCATTTATGTGAATCATGAGTACCATGAGGAACAGCAGAATCTGAAAAAAGCCTTGGCCCAGGCAAAAGAACAGGGACTTCTTGGGAAGAATGTGCTCGGCAGCGGAATCGATATTGAACTGGAAATGTTTGACGGCCACGGCAGCTACGTGGCGGGTGAAGAGACGGCGATGCTCGAGTCGATGCAGGGCCGTCCGGCCATGCCCAGGCAGAAGCCTCCGTTCTACCCGACGGACTTCGGCCTTTATGGCAAGCCGACTCTCGTCAATAACGTGGAGACGTTGTGCAACATCCCTCGTATTCTCCATAAGGGTGCCTCGTGGTTTACAGAGGTGGGGACGGAAAAATGCCCAGGCACCATGATGTTTTCGCTGAGTGGAGCGGTCAATCGACCCGGTGTGTATGAGATGCCGATGGGTGTGACGATCCGCGATCTGATCGAACAATGCGGGGGCGGCGTATCCAATGGCCGCAAGATCAAGGCGGTTTTTCCGGGTGGGCCGGCGTTTTCCATGGTGACGGCTGATCAGCTCGACCTTCCCATGGACTTTGATTCGTTGAAGAAAGCCGGGACAGGGTTAGGGTCAGCCGGCGTGATCGTCGTCGACGATGCAACCTGCATGGTGGCTAAGACACTGCACTTTTCAAATTTTTTCAAGAACGAGAGTTGCGGCCAATGTCCGCCCTGTCGGATGGGAACCATGAACTTAGCCGCGCTGATGACGAAAATTGAAGCAGGGCAGGGTACTCAAAAGGATCTCGATAGCATGTTGCAGCTCTGCGGCTTTGTGAAAGGAACCGGGTACTGCACGCTCGTGACCGGGGCCTCCGTTTTGGTGCAAAGCAGTTTGAAGCTGTTCCGGCACGAATACGAAGATCATATTCGGCTGCAGCGGTGCCCCTATCAGGAAGCACCGGCAGTGGTTGCTCATTTCTAGGAGGCAGCGGAAGGTATTAATGCGGGAACAACCTCAGGATGCTCAAGAAAGCCGTCCAGCAAGGCCTCAACAAACGAAGAGACGAGGCGTACGCTTCGGTACGTTGAGTCTCTGAGCCCGTATTCGCGAGGCGTGCGATGTGACCTGCCTCGCGAAGCCGCTTGGGCAAGGCGGGGAACGCCGCTGACGGAGTTTTTCAGTATCCTGCGAGGAGGAGTCATGCCGCGGGTGACATTTCTTCATTCAGACGGACGAAGCGGGGATGTGGAAGAGAACATTTCGCTTCTCGAGGCTGCAAAAGAAGTAGGTTTTCGGTTGAACCACGACTGCGGAGGAAATGCTTCCTGCACGACCTGCCGAGTGGAGGTCCAGTTGGGGCATGAGCATCTCTCGGAGATCGATTTCGACGAGCAAGACCTGCTGGATCGGGAGGCGTTGACGCAGCCCTGGCATCGTCTGGCGTGCCAGGCACGTGTCTTAGGGGATGTTGTGGTGCGTGTGCCGGAAGCCAAATGGGAGAATCCAAAAACGGCCACATCGGAAGCATGGGGTTGATATTCGAGTAAGAGGTGTTAGACTATCACTCTAGCTTACGGTGGTGAGCTAGACGACTTATAGAGGAGGAAGCCGATGGTTACGATTACACAGGTTGCGGAACAGAAGATACGCGAGTTGATGGCTGAAGAGAAGGACGTAGTGGGGCTCCGGGTATATGTCCGTGGTGGTGGATGTAACGGCTACCAATACGGTATGGCCTTCGAGTCCAAAATGGCCGAGGATGACACCGTCATCGAGATGGGTGATGTGAAGGTCATTATGGATTCTCAGAGTGCGCCGTTGCTTCAAGGCGCGGAAGTGGACTACGTGGACAGTGTGCAGGGTTCTGGCTTTTCGATCAAGAATCCCCAGGCCAAAACGACGTGCGGCTGCGGCAGCTCGTTTAGCGCATAAGCGTCCTCGTCAGAATGCCGACCAATGGACCTTTCAGCAAGGACCGCTCGTACCCCGAGCGGTCCTTGCTATTTATGCCGTTCACCAGAGACACGCAATCGAATGTCGCAGGTACACGTGACGAGGCGTTATCGATTTTGCGCCGCCCACAGGCTTCACACTGATCAGCTCACGCCTGAGGAAAATTGGGCCGCGTTCGGAAAATGCAATAATCCGAACGGGCACGGGCATAACTACGTCGTGCTGGTCACGGTTCAAAGCGGAGGAACCCAAGAGATGTGGGACCTCAACCGTCTCGACCAGCTGGTCAACGAGAGGATTATCGATCGGTTCGATCATCGTGACCTCAATAGCGACCCGACGCTGGAGGGACTCACGACCACCGGGGAGAACATCGTCAAATTGATCTGGGATATTTTGGAGCCCCAATTGCCCGACGGGTGTCTGTATAAAGTAGGTGTCATCGAGACGAGAGACAACTACTTCGAATATGCAGGCGTCGCTTGAAACGACGAGGGAATGGAGTGAGAAAGCAACAGAAGAGAGACAAACGACGAGAACGAGTTGAGGACACCAGCGGGAGCGGGAAGCCGGCTGACTTACCGGTGCTCCAGTCGCTCGTCACCGAAATGCTCCTCGCGCTGGGGGAACGACCGGGTCGCAACGGTTTGCTGAAAACGCCGGAGCGCGTGGCCAAAGCACTGGCGTTTATGACGCAGGGCTATCAGCGTGATATCGACCATCTATTGAACGGGGCGCTGTTTCCGATCGAATACGACGAGATGGTCATCGTCAAAGACATCGATTTCTTCAGTATGTGTGAGCACCACCTGCTCCCGTTTTTCGGCAGAGTGCATGTCGGCTACTTGCCGAACAAGAAAGTCGTCGGTCTCAGTAAGATTCCGCGGATCGTCGATACCTTTGCAAGGCGGCTGCAGGTACAGGAACGGTTGACGGTTCAAATCGCCGAAACTCTCAGTAACAAACTGAACGCGCACGGCGTGGGTGTCGTCGTCGAAGCGCGGCATCTCTGCATGATGATGCGCGGGGTGGAGAAACAGAATACCGTGGCCGTCACCAGCTCTATGTTGGGGGCGTTCCGTAGCCAATCCCAGACGCGCGTAGAGTTTTTGAAATTGATTCGCCACGGCCGCGTCAGCGATCCAGACTGATCGCTCAGACGGTACCCCTCTCACCCACCCGTTTATCTCGGTGCCTTCAAAATAAATGAGCAGATGGTCTCATTGAACAGGTCCGGCTGCTCGAGATTTGAAAGATGGGCGGCTCTTGGAATGATGGTCAAACAGGCACCGGGAATATGGTCGGCCATGAGTTTGGCGTCCGCCGGCGGGGTGGGAAGGTCCTGCTCACCGACGATGATCTGGGTGGGACAGGTGATCTCTTTCAAAAGCGTGACGGAGTCGGGCCGTTCGGCCATTGCCATCAAGCCTCCGGCTATGCCGCTGACTTGATTGCGGTCGATCATCCTTCGCACTCGGCGCACCAAGTCCGGCTTTGTCTGGACTGTCGCGGGACTCAGTAATTTCGGGATCATGAGATCGGCAATGGCCGATGATCCGTTCTTGTAGGCAGTCTGCGCCATCTGAAACCGCGCTTCTTTCCCTTCTGCTGTATCGGCCTGCGCTCTGGTGTCAGCGAGCACCAAGCCTGTTACGCGGTCTGCATACTTGCGGTAGAGAGCAAACAGGATATAGCCGCCCATGGATAATCCGACAAAAACCGCCTGTCGGATCGAGAGGTTATCAAGAAGCCCGATCACATCGGCGGCGGCTTGGTCCAGAGCATATCGCCCGAGCGGCGCGTCGGATTCCCCATACCCGCGCAGGTCGACTGTAATAACCCGGAACTGTGATGAAAACCGGGATTCCTGCTCTACCCACATGGTGCGGTTAAGCGGAAAGGCGTGAAGAAAGATGAGGGGAGGGCCGGAGCCCTGATCGTTATAAGCGAGGGTGATGCCGTTGACCTGAGCTTGCACAGTCTGCTCCGTAGGTTGCGGTGTTCGTACCATCGGCCGCCTGTATGGTCAAGAGGCTATTTGCGATCATCCGGCACGGAGTATACAATTTCAGATCGTTCCGAGGAGTACGATGACTCGCGCTCGTGACCAAGCTCCTGATTTGTTCACGCCTCCAGACCGCGAAGACACGGTCGAGGCCCCGCTCGCCGAGCGGATGCGGCCGCGTGTGTTTGCCGATTTCGTGGGGCAAGACGATATTACGGCGCCGGATCGGCCGCTTCGGCGGGCCATCGAGGCCGACCAACTCTCGTCCGTGATTTTCTGGGGGCCGCCCGGTTCGGGGAAGACGACGTTGGCCCATCTGATTGCCCGGCATACGAAGGCGCAATTTGTTCCGTTTTCAGCCGTAACCAGCGGTGTGCCTGAGTTGCGCACGATCATCAAGGCAGCCGAACAACGTCGGTCGATCAATGGGCAGAGGACCATACTTTTCGTCGATGAAATCCACCGCTTCAACAAAGCTCAGCAAGACGCGTTTCTCCCGCATGTCGAACGGGGCACCGTCATTTTGGTCGGTGCAACCACAGAGAATCCTTCCTTCGAAATCATCAGCCCTCTCTTGTCCCGTTCGCTGGTGGTCCTACTCAAACCGCTGACCGAGGAAGCATTGGGTCAGATTCTAGATCGTGCGCTTGCCGACTTCCGCTGGGGGCTGGGCAAATGGAAGGCGCGTTTTTCATCGGAGGCACGACAACGACTGACTGCGTTCGGCAATGGTGATGCGCGGGCGCTGCTCACATCATTGGAATTTGTGGTGACACAAGCGCCTCCAGGACCCGATGGCGAGCGCGTGATCGATGCAGCGATGTTGGAAGCGGCCCTCGGCAAGAAATCCTTGCGCTACGATAAGTCAGGCGAGGAACACTACAACGTCATTTCAGCCTATATTAAAAGCCTGCGCGATTCTGATCCGAATGGAGCGCTGTACTGGCTGGCTAGGATGCTGGAGGCCGGCGAAGATCCGAAATTCATCGCTCGGCGGATGGTGATCTTTGCCTCGGAGGACATCGGCAACGCCGCCCCCCTCGCCCTTCTCGTCGCCACATCGGTGGCGCAAGCCGTCCAGTTCGTAGGGCACCCAGAGGCGCAGATCAACTTGGCTCAAGGTACCACATACCTGGCCTCACGACCCAAAGACAACGCGTCTTACGTTGGTCTCTTGGAAGCGCTCCAGGACGCCAGAACCTACGGCAATCTTGGGGTTCCGCTTCATCTCCGGAACGCCGTGACCTCCTTCATGAGGGACCTAGGCTATGGAACCGACTACCGCTATGTCCACGACGACCCGTCGGCGCGCACCGAACAAACCCACCTCCCACCGCCACTCAAAGGCCGACAGTACTACCGCCCAAAGCCTCTGGAATAGGGCCGATTGTCATGGTTTACATTCTTGTCTAATCGGTTATACTTAGAGAGATGAAGCGAGGTCAAGGAAAACCGTCGGCCGGCGTAGTTGCACTGAGTGAGCGGAGGAAATTTGTCCGAGCCACCTTGGTCGGTTCCGCCTTGGTGTCGCCGAAGAAGGGCGGGCGTGCCTGTACCGCAGTCTTGGATAATGTGAACATGATCGGGGCCGGGCTTCACACTAAAGATCGCTTCCCTTCGAGCGAGAAAGTCACCGTCTCGCTCGCCTTCCTCGATTCCGATCGAGTCGAACAACAGGAAAAACTCGATGGGACGGTCGCCTGGGTCAGGCCCTGGGAAAAAAAAGGATTCTTGATCGGTGTCGTCTGGGATGAATTGGTGACGAAAGAGAAGAACCGCTGGCTGTACTACTATCTAGAAGAAACCCTCAAAGCCTCTGTCTAACGGGCCCCGGAAAAATTCAATTAATACCCGCTATACGCGGTCCGGTTGTTTCATCCACCAGCCATAAGACGAATCATAGGACTACCCCAACAAGACCAGCTGTTGTTTGACGTTTTCTAATTCAGCCGACAGGGATTCCCACCGGGCGGTCAGCCGCTCAAGGTCGCGCTTCCACTCTCCCTGTTCATGATGCAGAAGGTTCCACCTGTCGAACTGTTCGTAGAGCTTCGGATCGGCCAATTCTGTCTCGCGGGTCTTGATCTTCTCTTCGGCCTCGCTAATCTCCGTTTCGGCGCGTGATACCTGCTTCTCCAATCGAGCCTGCGTCTTGGTGAGATCACGTCGCTCTCCACCGCGCCCTTTTGGTTGAATCTGTTGAGCCATCGCTCTGGTAGGGCCGGAAGAGGAAGGAGAGGAGGCTCGTTCGAGTTCTTCGCTCGTTTCTTTAATCGATTCAAACTCTTGGGCCTTCTTCCACAAATAATATTCGTAGTCCCCGATGAAGTTACGCGCCTGTCCCTCTTCAATCTCAACGACCCGGGTGGCGATGCGCGCCAGAAACGTCGGGTCATGGGAAATGAAGATGATGGTCCCAGGGAATTCAGCCAATGCATCCGTGAGCATATCCACGGAGGCTGGGTCCAAATGGTTCGTCGGCTCATCGAGCAGCAAGGTATTAGCGGGTTCGACCAGCATGCGGGCGAGGGCCACGCGGTTTCGCTCACCCCCGCTCAACGCCTTGATCGGTTTTTTCTGATCCTGACCAGAAAACAAGAAGGCGCCGGCGATGCCGCGCAGGAAATTCATTTCTGCATGTTTGGTGACTTCTTCCAGCGATTCGAGAATCGAATGTTCGGGATTCAAGGTTTCGGCCTGATGCTGGGCGAAGTAGTGCAATGTCACGCCGTGTCCGACGGTTCTGGTGCCGGTATCGGAAGGAAGGACACCGGCGAGCATCTTCAAGAGGGTACTCTTTCCGGCTCCGTTCTCACCGACCAGGGCGATACGTTGGCCACGCTCTACGGAAAAATCGAGCGTCTTGTACACCACTTTTTCGCCGTAGCGCTTACTGGCTCCAGCCAGGTCTAATACCTGACGGCCGCTGGCCGACGGGAGGGGAAACCTGAACTTGACTCGTTTCGGATCGCGCTGGATTTCAATCCGCTTGACCTTATCGAGCTGCTTCAGGCGCGATTGAACCTGACTGGCTTTGTTCGCCTGGTATCGGAAGCGATCGACAAACTTTTGAACCCGAGCGACCTCTTTGGATTGGCGAGCCGCCGAGGCCTGTAGCTGAGCGTCCTTTTCAGCTTTCAGTTTGCAGAAGAGTGAATAGTTGCCACGGTATTCCTCGATCTTATGGTGCCGTAGTTCCCAGATGTGCGTGACGACGCGATCCAGAAAGGCGGTGTCGTGGCTGATGATCAGGAGGGTCATGCCCGACTGTAAAAGAAACTGCTCGAACCAGCGCTGTGTCGGCTTGTCCAAATGGTTGGTCGGTTCGTCCAGCATGAGCACGTCGGGATTGGACAAGAGCAGATGCCCCAAGGCGACCCGCATCCGGTAGCCTCCGGACAGTTTCTCGACGGGGCGATCGAAGTCGACCTCCGTAAATCCCAACCCCATCAAGATGCGCTTGGCTTCGTGCTCAGGGTACTCGTCGCGATGTGTGGCATCGAGGACAGTCTTGCCGGTAATGGTTTCGAGTTCCTGTGGAAGGTAGCCGATTCGAAGGCGAGGTCGTTTACGGATCGAGCCTTCATCAGGTGACTCTTCGGCTAGGATCATACGAAAGAGTGTGGTCTTACCGGTGCCGTTCGGTCCAACCAGACCGACTCGTGAATGTGGGCGAAGATGCGCAGAGGCCTCGGAAAGCAGGACTTTTGTGGAATATTGCTTGCTGATGGATTCAATCTGGAGCATCGGGACAAACCTTCCGTGTAATGATTATGGGATGACTGGGTCACCCGAGATAAACTTGAACGAGGGAAACAGCTAGTAGGTCGGAAGGCGAGGGAGCTGAAGAAAGTTGAGCATAAGTGAGACGTACAACGGAAACATTACGGTTACGCGAAACCTTCTATGGAACGGCCGGCACGTGCGAGGTTTGGTGGAGCTGGCCGGGATTGAACCGGCGACCTCGTGAATGCCATTCACGCGCGCTCCCAACTGCGCTACAGCCCCACCCTTGGAGATTCAGAGAGCGAAATTACTATGGAAAATTGAGGCGTTGAAACAATTCGCAGCATGCTAACACGCAGCTGAGAGCCAGTCAACCGACCAGTCGTTGCATCGGAGTTTCATGATTTGAAGAAAGAATTGAATGCGAAGGGCCGTAATGATCATCTGTAGATAGCAAGTGAAGTTGTCCGGTTTTTGTAGCACAGAATCTGCCCGGGACTTTCCTCGAATATTTCCACTGTGCCGAAATTATTTCGCACACCGTTGCTCTGAGCACGACGATTGTCTGGGTACCCGACTCCTGGGTCGGGCTTTGGCAATCGGGGGAAGCCGGGTGGGCTCACGCAATTGCCCCGTCGCATCGTAGCGCGCCACACACCGGGGGCCGTGCAACACCGCCAGCGCGCCCTCCGGATATGCATGAATCCGGACGGTGACCTTCACATAATGGAAGCGGTGCGGGTCAGGTGGGATCTGGAGCCTCCGGCCTTGAGAGCGCACCGTGTTGTCATTCGCGACGACCCGTTCTTCTTGCACACACAGAATCTCCGCAAGGTTCGTCCCGATCCACGGGACCAAGGCCGTCCCCGACTCTGCCGCGGGAACCGCAAACCGCTGGTGGTAGGCCGGGACAAACTGCTCGGTGAGATACCGGTTGGCTGCGGCCATCGTGGTGATCCCCGCCAAGGCCAACTCTTTCGGCAGCCGATCTTGCAGGGTGCGGAAGACGCGCTCCGACCGACCCCGGGCTTCCGGGGAATAGGCGGGAATCAGCGTGATACCCAGCTGCTGTAAGGCGCGGTGCACTTGCGTCGGGCGTGTCTTGTCGCCCCGCCCCCCAGCCGCCTCAGTGTACCAGTAGTGCGAGCCCCGATCGGTATATAGGGAACTGAACAGCCCCTTCGCCTCAATGACCTCCCCCAGGCCCTGGAAACTGCTCATGGTTCCCTCTTCTTCACCGAAGAAGGCCGAATAGATCTCGCTCGTCGCGTCATCCACGGTCACAATCAGATCCCACTGAGAGCCCACCACCCACTCATGCGTGGACCCATCTTGATGCAGCATTATGCCGGGCATCGGTTTGCGAGGCCGCTTCTTGCGATGCGCCCCACGCCGGGGCGCCCGCGCCACGGGTCCCGCCCGTTGCAATCGGTTCTTGGTCCACGTAGAGGACCGGGTCCCGCCATGCTCCGCGTGCCAGCGTTCATGGAAATGTTTGACGGTCCAGCCCGTGTAGCGGCTCTCATACAGCTGCACCATCTGCAGGGCCTCATCGATGGGGACCGCCCGGGCAGAGGCCCGACCCAGCCGTCGACCCTCCAGCCCCTCGATCCCCTCCGTTTCATAGCGCGTACTCCACCGACGGAAGGTCCGTTCTGTTACGCCCAAGAGCTCCGCCGCTTCCACCATCGTCAGTTCTCGGCGCTGTCGCCGGCTATACAGCTCTTCAAATCGCATCTGTCGCACCTCCTGCAGCACGTTCGCCCGTGTCATCGTGGCCCCTCCTTGGGGCCCACCTTAAACCGGACACTTCACGTGCTACACAAATCGGACAGATGATGTGCTATCTACAGGTCGTAATGATCATCTTGACAAAAGAATAGGCTGCACCTACCATGAGGCCCCTTGGCTCTGATCTCCCAATCGGGTCAGAGCCATTTTTTCGCGCTGATTCCAGCAGAAGGTAGCTTGAATTATGGGCAATCTCGTCATTATCGGCGCTCAATGGGGCGATGAGGGTAAGGGCAAGATCGTTGATATCTTAGCCCGGGGCGCTGACATCGTCGTCCGCTATCAAGGCGGCTCCAACGCCGGGCATACCGTGATCAATGAGAGGGGGACCTATATTTTCCATCTTATCCCCTCCGGAATTTTGTACCGAGGGACGACCTGTGTCATTGGCAACGGTGTCGTCGTCGATCCTGGTTCTCTGATCGAAGAGATGGATTTGCTCCAGACTAAAGGCATCACGATCGGCAAGAACTTCGCCGTCAGCCAGCGGGCACACCTGATTCTGCCGTATCATAAAGCGATCGACCGCGCGTCGGAACAGTCCAAAGGGTCACGGAAAATCGGCACGACCGGACGTGGGATCGGCCCCTCGTATGCCGACAAGATGGCGCGGATCGGAGTTCTCATGGGAGATCTGCTGAATCCTCCTCTGTTCAAGAAAAAACTCGAAGAAAACCTTGTCGAGATGAACTGGTTCTTGGAGCGACTCTACAAAGTCGAGACTTTTCAGGTCGAGAAGGTCTTCGCCCAATATATGGGGTATGCCGACCGGCTCAAGAGCCACATCGCCGACACGACGGTCGTACTGAATCGTGCGGTAGCCAAGAACAAGACGGTCTTGTTCGAAGGCGCTCAGGGGACGAGCCTGGATGTGGATTTCGGCACGTATCCTTACGTGACCTCATCCAGTGCCACGGCCGGCGGGGCTTGCACGGGGACCGGTGTCGGTCCGACCATGATTGACGCGGTCATGGGCATTGCAAAAGCCTACTCCACCAGGGTGGGCAGCGGGCCGTTTCCGACTGAGCTGACCGACGAAGTCGGCCGTGGAATACAGGAGCGAGGGAAGGAGTTCGGATCGACCACCGGGCGCGCCAGACGATGCGGCTGGTTTGATGCGGTCGTGGTTCGCCATGCGACAGTGGTAAACGGGCTTACGTCACTGGCTCTGACCAAGCTGGATGTACTCGACGGTTGCAAGGAGTTGAAGCTCTGTACCGGCTACAGATATGGGAGCACCATCTATAAAGATATGCCGGCCGATCTGGACGTGTTGACCGGCTGCGAGCCTGTCTATCAACGGATGAAAGGCTGGACAGCCTCGACAACCGGGGCCACCGCGTACAAGCAGCTTCCGGCGGAGGCCAAGCGCTACCTCGCCCGTATCGAAGAGTTGGCACAGTGCCGAATCGACATGATCTCGACCGGGTCCAAGCGCGCCGAAACGATCATGCTGCGCAATCCCTTGGATTGCTCCCGCCGCCGCCCCAAACGCTCCTGAATAGTCAATGGTCATCGGTCATCCAGGAATGTTAGGATAGTTCGATTGTTTCGTCGTCATCCGACAAGAAAATAGAACTGGTGAGTTGATGTGAGCTGCAGGATGTTGAAAATGGCCGACAACAAGGCCGCAACGCGCGAACATCCGAGGCGTACAATCGTTGGTACGTCGCAGGGTTTGAGCGATGCGAGACACACAGTTGGCGGCCATTTTCAACATCCTGCCGTGAGCCGGTAGCTCAGTCGGTAGAGCATCGCCCTTTTAAGGCGAGGGCCCTGGGTTCGAGTCCCAGCCGGCTCACCATAAATCAACGAGTTAGTCCCTCGTTGCCTCCCTCATCCTGGTTGCTTGTGTCAAATTTGTGCCAATCCGGAATGGCTTTTCGAGCACGCTGAGACCGGCCCGAAGACTTTCCGACGAGTGATGCGCATAGCGTTGCGTCATGTTGCCTGTCTTAAAATCGACATGCTCCCAGTGAAGGTTCAGGATTTCACCTTGGCGCATCCCTGTATTGAGCGCGAACACGATGATGCCATGAAGCCAGGGCGACGAGATCGCCATCAGATGCATCTCTTCCTCAACCGTGAGCCAACGATCCACTTCATTCCGGACTTGCTCTAAGGCAACCCGATGCATGGGATTGGTACGACACCATTCCCATTCGCGAACCGCCAAATTAAACGCATGCTGCACCAGCTGGAGCTCCTTGTTCACGGTTGCCGGAGCGGCTCCTTCCAGGCGCCGTTGGACCTTGTACTCTGCGAACATCTTCGGCGTCATGTGGCCAAGCACCCTCTGGCCAAACATCGGCAGGAGATGCTTGAGAGCTGATTGGTCCCGAATCCCGCTCTTGGGCGCGCTTTGAGGGGCGAGCGTTCTACAAGATAGCGTTGCATCATGTCGTCGAACGTCCGTGCCGACCCTGGCGGCGGAAGGCCTCTGGTTTCCCGCCGGCCGGGACGCAGAACCATTTGGAGCGCGACTTCACGGCTACCGCTCTCAGTACCAAATGGGTCACCGACATCACCTACGTTCGCACGGCCGAGCATTGGCTGGATCTCTGCATCGTGCTGGATTTGTATTCCGGTGTGGTCGTCGGCTGGTCGATGAGTCCACGCCAGGACTGTCACCTCGTGGTTCAGGGCGGTGTTGACGGCTGTGTGGCAACGACCGGGTCGGACGCCGGTCATTCTCCATTCCGATCGCGGCTGCCCGTTTACGTCAGACGAGTACCAGCAATTCTTGGCGGCGCATCACATTACGTGCAGCATGAGCGCCGTCGGCAGTTGTGCCGATAATGCGGCGGCCGAGAGTTTCTTTGGGGTGCTCAAACGCGAGCGCGTGAACCGACGGCAGTATCAGACCAGGGCCGAGGCACGAGCGGATATCTTTGACTACATCGAGCGCTGGCACAATCCCCGGCAGCGGCGGAGGCTGACGTTTCAGCAACAAACAGCGAAACTCTTAACTCAGGTGTCCGTGGAAACAGGGTAGAACCCCTGTGCACACAAAAACATGGGAAGCTTCCGATTTCTTGAGGGGATCATGGAGGACTACATCGCCAGGGTTCGGCCTGCTGCGCAGAACTTTCTATTATGGAAACCGTTCCTCGTCGGCGGAAACTATTAGGAGTGGCGCAAATGGCATTTGTTCTGATAGTAAAAGACATGATCATCAAAGAAGAATTCCAGCTCTGTCATTGGCAGAATTAGGACGCCGCCTATTGGAACACGAGGCTAGATTGTCAGGTAACTGTCAGGTGAGCATTGCAGGTGCCCACACGACGAGGAACAGGCGATCATGATCTCACCAGGGGTTTACCGTCACCATAAAGGCCAGGACTATGAAGTTTTGGGAGTCGCCCGGGATTCCGAAACTGAGGCAGAGTTTGTCGTTTACCGGGCATTGTATGGTGAGCGAGGTCTCTGGATAAGACCGCTTGCCATGTTTATGGAGAGCGTCGATAAGGGAGGCATTTCCGTCCCACGCTTTTCGCGAGTAGATTAGAAAACAGCAGTTCCTTTTGAGTGGATTGAAGCGGTTCTCTTGTGTAAAGAGCCAGCCGCTCGCGGGCATTCTGAAAGCGGTGCAACTGGACGTGGCACGATCAGCTTTCATTATGTCGAAGATTTCATTCGCCAGGTAAAATCATGTAGCGATCTTTCCCTCTGGTCTCTGTGAGCATGCCTTCTTTGACGAACTTGTTAAGTGCCATTGAAGTCCTTCAAGTTCCAGGACGGGCGGCGTACGTGGGAGACTGTATGCAATTGTCGTTTTATGGTCGTCGCTCAGTCCCCGTATAGGAACCAGTCGGGGCAAATCCACCACGATCCATCTCACTCAAGCCCCTGACGCTTGGATCGCTTAAGGAACTCCGGTCTCTCCCCGTGTGGCCGTGGACGCTAGGAAAGATATCGGGAGATGGAGTGAGCCCATGATCATCCTGGGACTTCTCCTCGCGGACCTCCTTGTTCTTTTCGGACGGATTCGGCTCGTCAAACCCGGGCCCGGCTAGTCTGTCTCGGAGTGTACCGGTTGAACCATAGTACGTTGACTGCACTTTGTGGATTAAGGGGCTTCCTATACTCCAGCCCTCTCCGGTGTGCGGCAGTCCCGCAGCTGACGCAAAGACAGGCGCGGCTAACCAAACACCCGTCCATAGCAAACACGTATTGAAATATGTATGTTTCATCGGGTTACTCCTTGCGATTATGTGAACTGCATGCAACGTTACATAAAGATCCTATCCCTGGTTTTCCTCGCCGACTCACGATTTCACTGCAATCTATTATCCCCTGAGTAGAATGATAGGGACTGCCAAACTTGGCTATTAGGAATTCGCCTAGCCGGCGGCGTTCGCGATGAATGCGACAGGGCAGCGACCGAGATCTTGCTGACCGACAGTGAAGCGTTTTGCACTAGAGATGGATAGCCATGGAGAGATCAATAGGGAGAGACAAAGCGAAACAAGTAGTCTGGACTGCTGACGATGCGAGGATTGGGAGGATTGCCGGTTGTTTCAATGACTTCGGCAATCCTCTCTGATATAGGCCCGCCTCGACATTAGGCCTTTTGAGTCTCGGTTCAGCCTGCCTGATCTCGTAATCCACTCCGAGACCTGTAAACGAGTTGCAAACGACACCTACCAATTCCGAAAAGGAAGAGGGGCTACTCCACATCCGTATGGATCGAATCGCCAAGGAAGGCTACAACCTGATCTCCCGCTAAACGCTCCTCGGCGGCGGCTGAATTGCATGTTTTGACGCTCAATCGTCTGAAGTATGCCTGGAGCGCTAGCTCACCTTCTTATTACTGCAACGATTCGGTTCTATTGCCTGAGTTCTTATCGCTCATACCACGGCCATTGACTAAATTTTCTGTCACGACGCCATGCTGGCTTTTGCTAGTCCCACCGTTCGGACAAAACGGGCACCATAATTCAAAATGAAAGGAGTGCAATATGCCTCATACAATGAAATTCTCAGTGTTCCTCTGCGGGCTATTCCTCTCAGGCTGCGCCTTAACCAGTACCGCGCCGAACTTCAACGGTTTGCATAATTTCGACGGCTCCGAAGCGCCAGTGCATATCAATTTGACAAAGGTAGCCCTGCATTTTGGGGTGGTGCTGCCGTTAATCGGGGACGCCAGCCTCGACGGTACGGTGGAGGAGTTCACCAAGGCAGCGAAAAAGGCGGGCGCCGACCGGGTTCGCATCGTCCAATCTGACGAAACTACACTGTGGTGGATCTTTCCACCCTTTTCGTTTCTGTTCACGCCGAAATTTACGAATGTCGCGGGCGACGCGCTCACGCAGCCGCCGACGTGGTGTGCCCAATGAAGGCTCGCCTTCTCGTGTGGCGCTGCCGGCACAGATGCGAACCTCAACCCAAGGTGTATTCCCAGCTCCCGACACGGTTGGCTTATGCGAGGATACGTGAAACCTACAGGGAGGCCATATGAAAACAGGATTACTATCCATATGTGTGGTTGGACTACTGAGCTTCGGACTGGGCGTGACCTACGCCGCAGATTCCCTGGCGGAGAAAGAAGCCACTCCCACCATCAAAGAGCGTCTGACCAAGGATACGATCAAGGGCACGCTCATGAATATCAAGGGAGAGTACTACTACATTAAAGATAACGACGGGAAAGAGCATATGATTCATGTCGACAAGAGTACGAAGTTGGACACGGTAAGACCGGGCGACATGGTCAAAGCTTATGTGACGGACCAGGGTCATACGACGACGTTGCAGCGTGATAATTGAGGTGAAAGGAAGGGGCGCACGTGAGATTCCCCACTCGTGGTTCTCATCGTGGCCATCACCTGTTCGGTGCTGGTTCCTCCGGCTTGGAGTGAGTCCTCCTCCTGACATACAGCGAACCGCAGCCGTCTCCACGATCCTCTAAGGCGGCATTCGCTCTCGGGGGAGAATCGCCGTGGACTTGCCTAGGTGTGGTCGGGATTCTGTGAGTCCACGGCGAACAGTATTTGAATCCGCGACGGACCGAAAGGGCAGCCCGGTAACGCCTACGATCGCGATTACCCGCGGTCCGGCTGAAAAAACGAAAACCCGAATCAGTCATCTCCAAATGAGAACAACCGAATAGGAGGAGGCTCTGATGAGGGTCACGCAGATTTCCGGGGATCTTCTTGCGGCGGGGGTAATTCTTTAGCGGCTTCCATCGATTGTTGAATTTCTTTTTTAGCCGCATCCAGTTCGGCCTGAATCGTATTCATTTGAGGGTCGACGCTGTTGCGGACATCCGTCACGGCTTGCCGGAACGTTCGCACGACCTCTCCGAGGCCTTCACCGAAATGCTGAAGGTCATCGGGCGATACCGCTGCTGATTGCGTGGCTTTGAGCGCGGCCTGTTGCGCCTGTACGCGGGCCACCGCCTCTTTGTTCACAATGGCGGAAGGACGTTTGGCCGCCGGCTTTGTCTCGGAACCAGCCGGTAACGGTGGATACGACGCGTGAGCTCTCGGAGGGGGGGCTGCGGCCCGCTCCTCCATTGATAGCACGGGGCCGGCGGCGGATGCCGAGGCTGGATTCGAGGAAGGGGCCGATGGTCGCTGGGTCTGAAGGCTTGTGTTGTAGAGCAATGAAGCAGTGGTGCCGGGCGTGAGTTCTGGACCAGGGGCATAGGGAGCTAGTGGCCTCGTCGTTGCCGGCGATGATCCCGTGGCCGGTGGTGGAACTGTCGCCGCGATGTTTGTCGGAGTCTGAATCGCCTGTGGGTGCCCGGTTTCTTGTTCGACCTGACCTGAAGCGGGTTGGGGCACATCGGTGACTTCTTTTCGAAAACCTTTCAAGGCTTTGCCGACGCCCTCGCCGATCTGCGGCAGACGACCTGCGCCGAAAATGATCAGCACGATGACGAGAATGAGAATGAGTTCTGAGAAACCCATTGTGCCGAACATGCACGGCCTCGCAGTGATCCGGAGACTGTCCTTGCGGGATGACTGAATCTAGCCGCCCCTCGGACATGGTGTCAAGAAAGGGCTGGAGCGGAACGATCAAACGGAAGCGTCAGAGAAGAGACACAATTTCGGTTTGAAGCGGGAGGCCGTGCACCACGGCTTCTCGATCCGATATATAGACATCAAGCTCACTCCTGATCCCAAACTCTCCCGGCAGGTAGATGCCCGGCTCGATAGAAAAGCAGGTTCTCGGCAGGAGTCGACGACCGTCTTGAGTTTCCAGGTTGTCGATATTGGCTCCATTACCATGGACTTCCTCCCCGATCGAGTGGCCGGTTCGATGAATGAAAAAGTCGCCGTAACCTGCAGCTCGAATCGGATTACGGCAGACATCATCAACTTCCCATCCGCAAGGAAATCGGCCGGTAGCCACCTGCTGGTGGACAAACGACAGTGCCGCGTCGCGTCCGCGTCGAACATGTTCAAAGATCATGCGCTGTTTTGCCGGCACTTCTGTGCCGGTGTAGCCTGTCCAGGTGATATCCCCATAGACCGAGCCCGTTGTCGTTTGTTTCGCCCATAAGTCGATCAGAACCAAATTGTTCCGAGTGATGAGTGAGGAGCATGACGCCGTCGGTCCATAATGGGGATCGGCACTGTGGGCATCCACCGCGGCAATCGGAGCGCTGGACGTCGTCATGCCCGCATCGCGAATACGCGAGAGAACGAATTGCTGCAGATCATATTCGGATATCCGACGTTCGTGGGTGACACAAGACGCCACATGGGCGAAGGCCTCATCGACGATGTTTCTGAGCGCCGTCACGGCGTACCGATGGGATTCCAGTTGCGCATCCGTCCACACTGCCTCGAATCGTTGGACGAGATCGGCTGAGGTGATTACCTCAAGCCCGAAACTTCTGATCAACTCGACGGTGCCGGCGTCCACTCGAGACAGATAGGGAACCGCGTTGAACGGTGAGTACTGCATGACGATTCGCTGTCGGCCCCGCAGCAGGGACGCCAGTATCGTATGTTGGTGTTCCCATGAGACGTACTGCCGGACTTGGCCGGGTAACTCATCCAGCACATGTGGTTCAATCCTGTGAAGGAGTTTGACCGGTTCCCCCCTTGTCGGGATCCAATAGTACCAGCGCCGAGTGACATGCCGGCTCGGATCAAGGAGCAACACTCGATAGGCGAGCGGGTCGCTGCCGCGAAAGTCATAAAAAAGCCACCCATCAACGGTGTCCATATCTCCGAGGGCGTCTTGGATCGCAACGATCCGTGAGTGATGGGCAGTGTCGCTCATGGGGTATCCATCTTAGCCTTGGGGTACAGAGGCGTCAATCAAGCACCGGGTCGCCGTGTGAATCATGGTACAATGGCGCTCCATGGTTCCGGAATCAACTCGCGACGTCCCCTCTTATCGAGTCACGTTCTTCTTCGGGCCAGAGCCGGTCGAGGGGCGCCCCGACGTGCTGGCCTGTGTGTTCAACGTGAAAAAACGGAGTTGGAAAGCAGGCATTCAGATCTCCGTTGAGATGAGCACCGACCAGCTGGCGGGGCTTCAACAGAAGATGCGTCTTGCCGATCGACTTGCGAAGAGTCTGATGGCACTCGATCCCCAGGAGCGTCCTCACTATCAAGAACGCATGGCGGATTGCTTTGCGCAAGCTGTTTGTTGGTGCAAGTTGGATCTCAGGCTGCAAGCGGGTATGGCCCAAGAAAGTCAGCGAATCCAAGCCGATGAGTTGGCGATCGAATTGGATCGCGAAGCCGGCAATCGCGTCGACTATGTTCTCGCCTATATCTTGGGAGAGTTGGATCTGGCCCCTGATCGTTCGTTGCCGTCTTCCTGTTGATGTCGCGGCCTGTAGGGGGGTTGCATTCAGCGGCGAATTTGTTATAACGCATGCCAGGACTCGTGTATGATCATTCATGCATCCCATCGTTGTGGATGTGAAAAAGGAAGGAGGCGCTGCACGTGAGACTCCCAATCGTGGTTCTCATTCTTGTCATCACCTACTGTTCGATGCTTGTCGCTCCGGCCTGGAGTCAGTCGTCGTCCGCCGATACACAGCAAGGGACGGCTTCCGGGGCCGGCATGGGAGCTGCCTCAGCTGCCGCCACGATCTTGTATTTCCCGTTTAAAGCCGCATTTGCCATCGGGGGTGGAATAGTCGGCGGTCTTGCCTATGTGTTTTCGGGATTCAGTGAGCCAACGGCGAAAAGTATCTGGGTCCCCAGCATGTACGGCACCTACGTCATTACTCCGGAGCATCTCAGCGGCGATCGCCCGGTACGTTTCCTCGGTGTCGCTGCCGAAAATGAGGGAACCTCCGTCATGCCTGCTCCGACGAACTAGCCCGCGTATTGAGTATGAAGCCTGTCATTGGCGTGACCCCAGACTTTAATGCCGGTGACAGGAAGGATATGGGCGGGCGTGAGCCGACCTACTTTTTGCGGGCTCGCTACATTCGGGCCGTTGAAGAACTCGGCGGTATTCCTCTGATCCTTCCTCTCATAGCGGAACCATCTGCCCGGCGGCGGCTTCTTGACGGTGTCGATGGGCTGCTCCTCACCGGAAGCGGACCGGACCTTCCGCCGAGTCTCTATGGCGAGCGACAGCGTTACAAGTTTCCGCTGGTGAGCGAACGCCGCGCCGATTTTGAGTTGGAGGTAGTCCTTCAGGCCAGGAAGCGGGATCTTCCTTTGTTGGGAATCTGCGGAGGAATGCAGGCGGTCAATGTCGCCTGCGGAGGAAGCCTGTATCAGGACATTCCCGCGCAAGTCCCCGGTGCGTTGGATCATCGTCAAACAGCGAAGGCGATCCATGTCGCTCACCCCGTGACCGTGGTGCCTAAGAGCCTCTTGAACAAGGTGGTCGGAAAGAGAACGCTCATGGTGAATAGTTCCCATCACCAATCGGTCAAGACAGTGGCTCCGTCGCTCCGCGCAAGCGCCATGGCCCCCGATGGAATTATCGAAGCGATCGAATCCCCCGCACATCGATTTCTCCTCGCTATCCAATGGCACCCCGAATTCTTGTTCGAGCGGCATGCGGTCCATCGGCGGCTGTTTGAAGCCCTGCTCCGCGCGGCCCACCGGACGCGTGCATGATCTCTCAGGACCGTTCCAGCACCCACTGCCGACTGGTTCCGTGGTCCCCTGGCCATACTTTGATCTCAGATGGAGCCGCGGCCTCGTGACCCCATCACCGCGAATTCCGGCACGTTGAGCTTGGGAGGGACCGTGAGCAGCCAGCTTCTCCGAACGAAACCCATCGATCAAATTCTGGCCGACGCCGAGCATCCAGAGCATCGTCTCAAGAAAACATTAACGGTGTGGGATCTCACGGCGCTGGGGATCGGCGCGATTATTGGGACCGGCATTTTCGTCCTGGTCGGAACCGCCATCGTCGGTGACGCACATCGGCCGGGAGCGGGACCGGGGATTGTGCTCTCCTTCATTCTTTCCGGCATCACCTGCGCGTTAGCCGCGCTGTGTTACGCTGAATTTTCAGCGATGATCCCGGTCGCCGGGTCTGCCTATACGTTTTCTTACGCCACACTGGGCGAGTTTCTTGCCTGGCTCACAGGGTGGAATCTGATTTTGGAATATGGCGTGGCGTGCGTCGCGGTTGCTATCGGCTGGTCCGGCTATTTCAACAAACTCTTGAAGCTTGCCGGCCTGGAATTGCCCTATTGGGCGACCAATCCACCGCATTGGGCGGGGGGTCCTGAGGGAAGTATCGCCAATTTTCCCGCAGCCATCATCGTCTTGTTGGTCACGGCTATTCTCGTGATCGGAATCAAGGAAAGTGCCCGTGCCGCCGGCATGATCGTCCTGCTGAAACTTGCGGTGGTTCTCTTCTTCATCGCCGTGGGGGCTCCCTCTGTGAGTGCCGATAACTGGACGCCCTTTATGCCGAACGGATTTGAGGGGGTCCGCGCGGCGGCGGCCATCATCTTTTTTGCCTATATTGGGTTCGATGCCGTCTCAACCGCTGCGGAGGAGGCTCGGAACCCCCAACGAGACGTTCCGTTGGGTATCCTTGGTTCGCTGGCTGTGTGCACCGTGCTCTATATTTCCGTCGCTGCTGTCCTCACCGGCCTGGTTCCCGTCAGCCACATCGACATTCATGCCCCGGTGGCTGAAGCGCTCAGCCTCGTCGGGTTTAAATGGGGCGCGGCCATCGTGGCCATCGGAGCGGTAGCGGGTATCACGAGCGTATTGGTCGTCATGATGTTGGGACAAATCCGGGTGTTCTTTGCCATGTCGCGTGATAGACTGTTGAGCCCGGGGCTCTCAAAGGTTCATCCAACGTTTGGAACCCCCCACCGGGCAACGATTCTGACCGGAGCGGCTATCGCGATCCTGGCGGCGTTGTTCCAGATCGGGGAAGCGGCCGATATGACCAACATCGGAACCTTCTTTGCCTTTATACTCGTCAGCTTTGGGGTCATGGTGCTCCGGTACGCAAAACCGGATCTGCCCAGGCCCTTTCGTCTTCCCTTGATGCCGCTCGTGCCACTCGCAAGTATCGCGGCATGTCTATACCTGATGGCTGGTTTGCCTTGGGCAACATGGATCCGTTTTGTGGTATGGACCGTTATTGGGATTCTCGTGTACGCGGCTTATGGAATGAAACACAGTAAACTAGCAGCCCCGGCCGTCAATCCACGGCCGCGATGAGTGAGGGACGGCTCTAACGAGGAAGTCTAGTCCGACTTTCCGGAGGGCTGAGGTGAGGAAGCGGGTGCTGCGGTAGAAGGCTCTTCAACGGGAACCGTCGCAGGTCGAACCGTGTTCGTGACGGGAGCGGCCGGAACAGGCGATCCGGGGGTGGTTTCCACTGGAGCGGTTGCGGGCTTGGGTGGAGTAGCCGGTTTAGGTGGAGGGGCAGCTGGTTTGGGCGGCGCCGGTCGTTCCGGCTTAATGCCTCCTTCCCAGGCTGGACCCGAATACATGTCCGCTGTTAAGCCCTTTGTCTTCCATTTTTCCTCGAAATCGGCAGCGGCCTTATTCGGTGTTTCACCGATACCCAGGACATCGTTCCAAGGATAGACTTTCGGTCCGACCTGGCAGCCTGATTCCGTCCGCCGCAAATAGATCGCGATCGGATTACCCCGGTAGGGCCCAAGAAAAATATGGACAGATCCAACGTACTCGAGCAATGAGGCCATAAGGCCCTCCACAGGAAGGTTCATGATGCCACAAGAGATGAGAAGAGGGCAAGGTATTCGGTAGGGGAATGAGGGAGGTTTCGCTTCCTCACTTCAGTGAGGTGAGGTCTTCCATCTCGGCCAGGGAATTCTCCTGAGAGACACTGCACAAAGTTGTCCAGCCTGTTATTTTGCAAGAAGGAAGGCAAAGGTCATAGGTCGGATTTCGCGAATCGTTCTCCTGTCCGGTCGATGGAGCGCAAGAGCGCTTTGTGGCTTCGGCACCCCACCACAAGCTTCGCATCTGAAATCATCACAGGGCGATAGGGAAGCAGGAAACGCTCTTTCACGCGGCGAATCCGCGCGAGGGATTGGGCCAACCGTCCGGCAGAGATGTCCCCGTTCGCCACAGCCTTGTCCACGGCAGTCATCGCGGCTACGACGCGGTTGCGGTCTTTACAGATTAACGGCATGTCGCAACCGGCTTGGATGGCCTGGATGGTCGCGTCGCCGATGCCGTAATGATCGATGATGGCATGCATCTCGAGATCGTCTGTCAATACGACCCCGTCGTAGTGCAGCTCCTCGCGAAGGAATCTCCCGATGATGGTCGGGGACAAGGTTGCCGGCCGTTTCTCATCCAACGCCTGATACAGAACGTGGGCCGTCATCATCGTCGCCACGCCGTTCGCAACCGCCCGCCGGAACGGAGGAAACTCAATGCGCTCCAACCGTTCGCGCGGCGCCGTCACGATGGGCAACTCCTTGTGCGAGTCCGAGTTGGTATCGCCATGACCGGGAAAATGCTTTCCGCACGCCACGACGCGATTGTCCTGGAGGCCGCCCACTGTGGCCAACCCCAATTCAGCTACGAGGTCAGGAGTTGCACCGAAGGCGCGATCACCGATCACCGGATTGGCGGGGTTGCTGTTCACGTCCAGCACCGGAGACATATTCATGTTGATGCCGACGGCCTTGAGCTCTGTTGCGGTCGTGGCTGCCGCGGCGTAAGCCAGTTCAGAGGAACGGCATCGCCCAAGGACTTCACACGGTGGGAAAATGGTAAAGTCCTTCGGCAACCGTGAGACCCGTCCGCCTTCTTGATCGATAGAGATAATGAGGGGGGAGTGTGGACTGCAGCGTTGAAGGTCGCTTGTCAATTCAACGATCTGCGCGATCGATTCGAGATTCCTCGAAAACAGAATGACCCCACCGGGTTTATATTCCCTGATGAAGGAGGCGAGGTCCGCGGAAACAGCGGCGCCATCGAACCCTATCATGAAGAGTTGGCCGATCTGATCGTACGACATCGTCGAACCGTCTTTCTCTCGCCTTAGAGTGAGCGATTGATGAGGAACTGGATCAACAGTCTAGTGCCGATGCCGGTCGGGCCTTTGGGGATATATGCCCGTTCCCGCTCGCTCCAATCGGTGCTGGCGATGTCGAGATGCACCCAAGGGGCGTCGCCGACGAACTTGCTTAAAAACAGTGCTGCCGTGATCATGCCACCCCCACGCCCGCCGATGTTCCGCATGTCGGCCACATCGCTGCGCAGTTGCTCGAAATATTCTTCCCATAACGGCATTTCCCATACCCGCTCGCCCGCTCGAAGACCGGCCTTCTGAATGGCATCTTTCAACGTCGCATCGGTGCCGAACATTCCGATGGCAAACTGACCCAGCGCGACGACGCATGCTCCCGTCAACGTGGCGATATCGATCAGCGCGGCCGGCTTAAATCGCGTCGCATAGGCAAGGCCGTCGGACAGGATCAGGCGGCCCTCGGCGTCCGTGTTCTGCACCTCCACGGTCTTGCCCGAAAGGGTCTTGACCACGTCGCCCGGTCGCATCGCCCGGCCGCCGGGCATATTCTCCGCCGCCGGGAGAATGCTGATGAGATTGAGGGGGAGCTTCAGCCGCGCCGCCGCCCGCATCGTGGCTAATACCTCCGCTCCACCGGTCATGTCGGCCTTCATCTGTTCCATATTCTCCGCCGGTTTGAGCGAGATCCCACCCGTGTCGAAGGTGATCGTCTTGCCGACGAGCACGACCGGGCGATCGGCTTTGTTCTTGGCTCCGTGGTACTGGAGAATGATGAACTTCGGCGGTTCGTGGCTGCCTTTCGCGACCCCCAGCAGCGCGCCCATGCCGAGTTTTTCCATGTCCTTTTGTTCAAGGATCTTGAGATTCACGCCGACTTCCTTCGCCACGGTTTTTGCTTCACTGGCGATCCTGGTCGGTGTCATCACATTCGACGGATGGTTGCAGAGATCCCGAACATAGACCGTGGCTTCAGCGGTCGCGACACCGCGACGAATCCCTTCCGACAGCCGAGGCAGCTGATCTTTCTGCGGAGCCAGAACCGTCATCGCCGTCACGTCCTTACCCGTCGGGGCCTCGCTGCGATAGGCCGTGAATTGATAGCTTCCTAGGATCGCCCCTTCGGTCATGGTCTGGCCCACGTCGATCGGCGACGCCCCATGCGGCGTGACGCTCGGCAGCGCCACCGCAAAGGAACCGGATTTGGCTTGGCGCACCCGTTTGACGGCATGTCCCATCGCCTGTCGTATCTGATCCAACCCCAAGCCCTGTTTCTTGCCCATGCCGACCAGTATCAACCGCTTCGCCGGAATTTTCCCGTGCGTATGAAACACAAGGACGGTACCGACCTTTCCATCGAACTCCTTGGATTGCAGAAGATCACGGAGGGCTCCACCGAGCAGTTGATCCAGCATGGCCCCATCTTCCTTCGGCAGTCCCTCCCCTTCACAAAGCAGGAGGACCAGTGCGTCGGTGGTCTCGGTGTCAGCATGTCCTTGTTTCGCGTGAACTCGCAGAATGGGCATCGATTCTCCTTTGATGCATCAATGGGTAAGCAGCATCAGCCGATTGTTGATTGTCATCGGAACTTCTCCGTCTCGATCGACGGCGGTAGTCTTCACACTCCCCGCATATCGGGTGTCCAGATGTGCTTGTGGAGTTGCAACTGAAGGCGAATCGGCAATCGATCCGCCAAGAGCCATTCGGCCAACTGTCGTGGATCCAGCGCGCCAAACACCGGACTAAAGAGAACCGAGCAGCGAGCGGTCAACCGGAAGCGATCCAGAATGGTTTTCGCCCATTCGTAATCACTCCGGTCTTGCATGACGAATTTTGCTTCGTCCTGTGGCCGCAACCGTTCGACATTGGGCCAGTGCATCCGGTCCGTCATGCCGCTTCCCGGGCATTTCACGTCCAAGATAATGCGGACCGACGGGTCGACGATGGCGGTGTCCACCGCCCCGCTCGTTTCAAGGAGGACCGTGAATCCTTCGCGGCACAATCGACGAAGCAATGTGCCGGCGTCCGGTTGCGCCAGCGGCTCCCCGCCCGTTACTTCCACCAACTGACACCCGTAGGATCGCACCCTGTCGAGAATGTCATCGATGGACCGGTCCGTTCCGCCAAAGAACGCATAGTCCGTGTCACACCAGGTGCATCGCAGCGGGCAACCGGTGAGACGTATGAACACGCATGGGAGGCCGGCAAAGGTCGACTCGCCTTGAACGCTATGAAAAATTTCAGTGACGCGCATGAGTCATGTGCGGATTAACCGAATCGTCGATTGGATGATTCACCAAGGAGGCGGTTGATTTGATCACAAGGAGTCACTCATCGCCATTTGACGATCGGCCAGTTCTTTTGTCGGGCGATGGAGGCCATGCCACGAATCGGATTCACCACCGTCGGATGGCCTACGGCCCGGAGCAGGTTGAGATCACCGGGACTGTCTCCGTACGCATAGCATTGGGACAGATCCAACGTCAGTTCATGGGTCAATCGATCAATGAGTTGGCGCTTCCCTTCTCCATACGGCAGGGGGGGCACTAGGAAACCGGTATAGAGTCCGTTCTGCTGCTCCAATCGAGTGGCAAAGCAACGATCAACCCGAAGCGCGTCAGCGACGGGGGCGATCAGAAAATCGATGGACCCGGTCACGAAAATGATGGCATGGCCGGCACGGCGATGCTCGTCGAGCATCCGCATGGCGGCGGGAGAGACACGAGGACAGAGTTCCTCGCGACAAAACTCCTCGCCCAACGGTTGAATCACTTGCGAAGGTTTTCCGGCCAGGTACAGCTTCCGCTCGCGGAGCGGGTGCAGCGACCATGCCGGAAAATGCCGCAGGAGCCACGACACGCTCTCGCGAGCTTCAGGCCACCCGACGATCCCGCGTCGCCACAGCCAGCGGAAAAATCTGACTTCGCTCGCTTCGCCGGGCAAAATGGTATTGTCGACATCAAAAAATGCCGCAATGGAAGAGGAGAGGCCCTGTGCGTCTGTTCGCGTCATGGAAGAACGCCATAGGACAATAAGGTGCCGATTCTACAGAACGTCCGGTTGATTGACAAGAATTTTACCCTACTTCTATAATGCCCCTCCCCTCAGTCAGGCGTCCCGTGTGACGGTTCTGATTTTTCGGTGGCCGAAGTGGTGGAATGGCAGACACGCACGTTTGAGGGGCGTGTGGCGAAAGCCGTGCGGGTTCAAGTCCCGCCTTCGGCACCATCGATCGATGCAGCCCCGCTGATTCCGGCTAGAGACTCCGGGCCATTTGGATCTAGACTTTCACGCATTCCCATAGGACACTAGCCCCATCCCGAGGTTTTTTCTTGGGAACTTGGGAAGTAGTAGGCTGGGCCGTCACCATCAATCCTCATTCGCGACGCGACCTGGTCGCTCTTGTGAGTTGCGCTGGCTGTTGAGGTGCTGTCGGCGTCGCGACGGCAAGGAGCCTCATCATGAATCCCACGAGTCACCGTCCTGAATTGGATCTGCTGCGCAGGCAAGTTGCCGATCTCGCCCGTGAATTGGCCGAACGTGACCGAGTCCTGCACGAACAGACTCGTCACCTCGAGGTCGCACAAGCCCTTGCTCATCTGGGGAGTTGGAGTTGGGACATCGCAAGCGGCGAGGTGGAATGGTCGGATGAACTCTACCGGATCTTCGGCTATGAACCTCGATCACGGGCGGTCACCTTCGACAGCTTTGTGTCGGCGATCCTGCCGGACGATCATGATCGGGTGCTGGCGTCGATCGATGACGCGTTAGCAGGAGTCGCAGCATACGACCTGGAATGCCGAGTCGTCCGCCCCGATGGCGAGGTACGGACGATTCATTGCTGCGGCGAGGTCGGGCGTGATAGCGGCGGGCAACCCCGCCGTATGTCCGGAACGGCCTTGGACATTACTGATCGCAAGCGGGCGGAGCTGGTTCTGCAACAACGCGAAGCGCATTTTCGCGCGCTTATCGAGCACTCCTCGGACGTCATCATCGTTTTCAATCTGGACGGCACGATCCGGTATGAAAGTCCGTCGGTCGAACGATGGCTCGGTTATGCCCAGCACGAGCTCAATGGGCGTAGCGCGGTCGAATTTGTTCATCACGAGGACCTTCCCGCCGTCACCGAAAAATTTCATCTGCTCGTTCAGCAGCCTGGAACGCCTCAGTTCGCCGAGTTTCGTTTTCACCACAAGAGCGGCGTGTGGAGAAATTTCGAAGGAATCGGTCGGATCATCCGCGATTCAGATGGCCGATGCGGCGTGATCGTGAATGCTCACGACATTTCCGAGCGGAAGCGCGTGGAGGCGATGCTCCGGGCTTCGCAAGAAAAACTCCGACAGGCCCTCCGTGCGTCAGGTATCGGACTCTGGGATTGGAACACCGAAACGAACGACGTGGTCTTTTCCGACGAATGGAAGCGTCAGCTGGGATACGAGCCGGAGGAGATCGCGGATTCTTTTGAAGCATGGACGGCGCGTCTACACCCGGAGGATCGGGATGCGGTGATGGCGTATGTGCGAGATTACGTGTCCCGCCGCGAGGGAGACTATCGACAGGAATTTCGGCTGCGGCACAAGGATGGGCAGTATCGCTGGATCGAGGCGCGGGCCTCGTTTGTCGCGGAGGCGGATGGTCGACAGATTCGCGTGCTCGGCTCGCATGTCGATATTACCGATCGCAGACTGATGGAAGAGTCGGTACGGGAGAGTGAAGAACGGTACAGGACGTTGGTCGAGCTTTCACCGTCTGGTGTCGTCGTCTTCAGTGAAGGACGAACGGTTTACATCAACCCCACGGGTGCCGTCCTCCTGGGAGCGAGCGCCGTTCGGGAAATTCTGGACCGGCCGACGTTTGAATTCATCCATCCGGACTATCATCCGGAAGTCCGCGAGAATGTGAAACGCCTGCTGAACGGCGGGGTCTCCGTCCATAGCGCGGAACGCATCTATCTGAAGATGGATGGAACATCGATCCCGGTTCAGGTCGAGGCAGCGCGGATCCACTGGAACGGCAAGCCGGCGATCCTCGGCCTGTTCTCCGATATCACCGAGCGAAAACAAGCGGAACAGGTCCTGTGGAGGAGCCGACAGGCGATCCGCGCGCTCCACGATATTGCATCGGCGCAGGGCCAGTCGCTCAAGGAGCGGGTCGAAGCGCTGCTTCACCTCGGGTGCCGATTCTTCGACACACCGATCGGAATGGAGACCTTTATCCGGGGCGAAGCGTTGGAGGTGGGGCAGGTGAACGCGCCTGGTACGGCTTTCCACCCTGGTATGAGTGTGCCGCTGGGCAAGACGTACTGCAGCGAGACCCTTCGCCAGAGCGGGACATTGAGTTTCGAACATGCCGGTGCTTCTCCGGAGTGGCGGCGGCACCCGGCGTATGCCGCGCTGAAGTTGGAATCGTACATCGGGACCGTGATCAACGGACGGGAGCGCACCTACGGGACCCTGTGTTTTGCGAATACCGAACCTCGCGCAAAACGTTTTACCGAGGCCGAAAGGGATTTCATTCAACTCATGGCCCGGTGGCTCGGCGGTGAGCTGGACCGCCAATCGACCCTGGACGCTCTGCGTCAGAGCGAGGAGCGATACCGGACTCTCTATGATGAAACTCCCTCCATGTATTTTACCGTGGATGGAACAGGTATCCTTCGATCCGTCAATCAGTACGGCGCGCAGTACTTGGGTTATCGCGTCGAGGATCTGGTCGAGAAGTCGGTGGCGTCGATTTTCTTCGAGGAAGACCGCGCGCGCGTCTGTGCCGAGATGGAGGCGTTCTTTCGTCGGCCGGAAGGAGTCGCGCAATGGGAATTCCGCAAGGTGCGAAGCGACGGCTCGGTCTTGTGGGTACGCGAGCTCGCGCGCGTGCTCCAAAATCGGGTTGAAGAATCCTTGGCGCTCATCGTGTGCGAGGACATCACCGAGCGCAAGCAGGCGGAGAAAGCGTTGGCCGATCTTAACGCCACATTGGAACAGCAGGTGGGCGACCGGACGCAAGCCCTGCGTCAGAGCGAAGAGCGCTTTCGACAATTCTTCGACAACGCGCCGAATTTGACCGCTCTGAAAGACCACCATGGGCAGTATGTGTATACCAATCGGCGGTTCGACGAAGTCTTCCGGCTGGATCCTGGCACGGCCTTGGGGAAGACGGATCGAGAACTGTTTTCACCACAGCAGGCCGAACAGTTTGAATCGCATGATCGACAGGTGTTGGCCGGCGGACGAGGACAGGAGTTTGAGGAAGTCGCGGAGCAGGAAGACGGGCCTCATACCAGCATTGTCGTCAAGTTCCCGGTGAGCGATGCGGCTGGTCGTCTCTCGGCCATCGGCGTCATTGCCACCGATGTCACCGAGCGCAATCGTACACAAGAGGCGTTGAGGGAGAGCGAGGCCCGGTGGCAGCAGTTCGCCGAGTCGGTCGGTTCAGCCTTCTGGATCGCGGATGTGACACCGGACGAAAGAAAGGTCTTGTATGTCAATTCCGCATTCACCTGTATCTGGGGCATCGAGCGGGAAGAAATATATCGTAATTGGTCCCTTTGGCTCGACTCGATCCATCCGGATGACCGTACTCGGGTGAAGGCGCACCATGAGGGGTTTGTCGGCGGAGGAGCGGCGGCGGTGTTCCATTGCGAGTATCGGATCGTGGGACGAGATGGTCATGTCCGCTGGATCTCCGATCGCCGAGTCAGAATGGCGGGGCGGGAACATCGCATTGCGGGCATTGCGGAGGACATCACGCACCACAAGCAACAATTGGCGCTGATGGCCCAAACCGAAGCGATCGGGAACATCGGGGGATGGGAGTTGGATTTCCTGACGAACCGTCTGTGGTGGAGCGACGAAACCTACCGGCTGTACGACACGACACCGGAGCTGTATAGCCCGACGGTGGAGACGGCGGTGAATTTTTGCATGTCCGACAGCCGCTCCCTTATTGCCGAAGCGCTCAGAAAAGGGGCGGAGCAGGGGACACCGTGGGATCTCGAGTTGGAGCTTCTCACGGCGAAGGGGCGGCGGGTTACCGTACGGGTCGTCGGCAAGGTCGACGTGGTGAAAGAGCGAGCCGTGCGAGCGTACGGAACGTTCCAGGACATCACGGATCGCAAACGGTCGGAGGAAGCGCTTCAGCGCGCACATGGAGAATTAGAACGAAAAGTGATGGAACGTACGGCCGAACTTCAGGCCAGCCAAGAACGCTACGCACGCGCCACGGCCATCGGCAAGGTCGGCGTCTGGGAATTGGATGTCATCAGAGGTGAATACCACGCGGATGCCAATCTCAAAGCCCTCTTTGGCTATGCGCCTGAAGAACTCTCCACCGATCCGTTTGTTTGGCTGGACCTGGTCTGTCGGGAGGACCAGCCGATCGCCATGAAGAACTGGGAATTGGTCCAAAGCGGAGCAGCCGATGCCTGTCACTATGAGCTGAGGATGGTCAAGAAAGACGGCTCGATGGTGTGGACTGACGTTCGCTGCCACAGCGTTCGTGATCAGGACGGGCGGTTGACGCACCTGATCGGCGCGACAGTCGATGTCACCGAGCGGAAGCAGGCTGAGCAAGCTCTGCGGGAAAGCGAGGAACGATTCTCCAAAGCCTTTCGAACGAGTCCTCATCCGATCGGGATCACGGAGGTCGCAACGGGCCGTTGTATCGAGGTGAACGATGCCTGTCTGGAACTGTTCGGTTTTCGTCGCGAAGAAGTGATCGGAAGCACCACGTTGATGCTGGGGATCTGGCCGAATCTCGAGGACAGAGTACGGGTCATCGAGCGTTTGAAAGCCGGGCAGCCGGTGCGCAACATGGAGTTTGCTTTAAAGATCAAATCGGGCGCGTTGCGCTACCTTCTGGCCTCCGCTGATCTCGCGGAGCTCAACGGAACGCTCTGTGTGGTGACCATCGCCAACGACATCACGGACCGCAAGCAGGCCGAGGAAGCGCTTCGCAGGAGCGAAGAGCGTTTTGCGAAGGCGTTCCAAGCCAGTCCCAATCCGGTCGTCATAAGCGAGCTGGACTCCGGTCTCGTGGTGGACGCGAATGATGCCGCGTGTCAGCTGTTCGCCTATAGCAAAGAAGAAGTCGTAGGACGCACGACGCAACAAATAGGACTCTGGCCCTCGACGGAGGCGCGGGACCGTTATCTCGAACTGTTGCTGAGCCAGGGATCCGTCCGCAACGTGGAAGTGGCGCTCCGAAGCAAGAGCGGCGAAGTTCGCCAGTGTCTCTTGTCGGCGGAATTGATTGAGTTGAACGGCAAGCAATGCAGTGTGACGGTCGGCGACGATATCACCGAGAGCAAGCGATTGGAAAAGGCGCTGCGGTTAACCCAGTTCTCCGTGGATCAGGCCGTGGAGGCGATTGTGTGGTTGGACCCGCACGCTCGAATTTTCAACGTCAATGACGCCGCATGCGACATGTTGGAGTACTCACGCGAGCAACTCCTGGCCATGACGGTGCATGACATTGACCCGAATTTCCCCGTGGAACGGTGGGCAGAGCATTGGCATTTCTTGAAACAGCAGGGAGCGTTGACGTTCGACGCGAAGTTTTGGTCACGAACCGGAAACGTCCTGGAGACGGACGTGACCGTTAATTACCTGCAGTATGACGGGCAAGAATATGGTTGTATGATCTTACGGGACGTTGCAGAACGCAAGCAGGCGGAAGCCGAGCTTCATCGCTCCCACAGGTTCTTGCGACAAGTCATCGACACCGACCCAGACCTCATCTTTGCCAGGGATCGGGACGGACGGTTTGCATTGGCGAACAAAGCCCTGGCCGATTGGTATGGCACGACGGTGGAAGCGTTGATCGGGAAATCGGATTCTGACTTCAATGTCAATGCGGAAGAGGTAGAGTTCTTTCGGAGGAGCGATCTTGAGGTGTTCAGTTCCGGGATGGATCGGTTCATCTTGGAGGAAAGGATCACCGATGCCGGGGGAAGGACGCGCTGGTTACAAACGGTCAAGAGGCCCATTTTTGACGATCATGGGCAGGTTCACATGGTCCTGGGCGCCGCGACGGATATCACCGAGCGTAAGCGGATGGAGGAGATACTCCTGCAGCGCGAGCGAGATTTGAGCGCCGCGCTCCAGGAACGAGAGCGGATCAGCCAGGACCTCCACGACGGAATCCTCCAGGCATTGTATGCAGTGGGGCTTGGACTGGAAGCGTGTAAGCCCCTGATCAAAAAACAGCGCGATCCTATGGCGGAGAAGTTCAGGGCGACACTGGATCAAGCCATTGGGCAGCTCAACCAGGTCATGACGGAAGTCCGGAATTTCATTGCCGGTCTCGAATCTCAAGTGCTGCAGGGTGGAGACTTTTCGACCGCCTTGCGAACTATGGTCGAAACGATGTCCATCGCCTCTTTCACCAAATGTCGGGTCAGAATCGACGAGGCAGCTGCGCGGCGGCTTTCCACCGAACAGGCGCTCCATATCATCAACATCGTACGGGAAGGGGTGAGTAATGCGTTGCGCCACAGCCGCGCCAAACACATCACGGTATCGCTTCGGGATCTCATCCGCTCCGATCGTCTCGCCGTGACGGATGACGGCATCGGATTTAATACACGCTCGGTTCAGGGGATTGGTCATGGGCTCGCCAACATGGCGGCACGGGCTCAAAAAGTCCGCGGCCTGTTCGCCATCCAGTCGAAACCTGACAAGGGGACGAGGGTCTCGCTCGATCTTCCAAAGGATACGCCCTATGCTCACACCTAAAACTCACGTTATTCGAGTCCTGTTGGTCGATGATCATGAGGTCATTCGCGTGGGACTGCGGACGGTGTTCGGCCAAACCCAGGATGTCATAGTCGTCGGGGAGGCGGGTGCCATGGCGGAGGCTGTCCAGCAAGCGCAGAGATTGAAGCCCGACGTGATTCTGATGGATGTCCGACTGCCGGACGGGTCCGGGATCGATGCCTGTCGAGAGATTCTCGGGGCGCTGCCGCGGACACGGGTCATTTTCCTGACGTCCTACGCCGACGACGACTCCGTGATCGCCGCCGTGCTCGCCGGCGCTCATGGCTATGTCCTCAAAGAAATCGATTCACCCGCCTTGCTCGAAGCCATCCGCTCGGTGGCGAAAGGCCAATCGATCCTCGACTCTACTGTGACCGAAAGGGCTCTGCGTTGGTTGAGAGGGCTTCACGATCTGCCGGCGACCTCTGGTACGGACCAGCTGTCTTCTCAGGAGGAGCGAGTCGTCGCGCTGGTTGCCGAGGGAAAGACCAACAAGGAAATCGCCGTCGCACTCGGGCTCAGCGACAAGACCGTCAAGAACTACTTGGCCAACGTGTTTCAAAAACTTCGCATCACGCGGCGCGCACAGGCGGCCGCCTTTTTTGTGAAACGGCAAGGATGAGCGACCCACATTCGGATCTACCGCTTTTAGGTGCAAAAAACTGATTTTGCGATTACCCTTCATACCTGGCATTCCACCTGTGGTTCATGTAAGTTGAAACCAAATTATTAGTAGACCTAACGACTCCGCGTGCACGGACCGGGAGGTTGTTCCGCATGGCTGCTGGTCTCTTCCTCGGGGTGCTCCTGTTGCTCAGCTATATTCTCTGGATACTCATTCGGCAGCGCCAAGAGAACGTCTTGCATTCAACCATCATCGCGGCGACGAACTGTAGTGTGCTCGTGACGGATGCGAGGGTGTCCCATCATCCCATCGTCTATGTCAATCCGGCCTTCCTCGCACTGACCGGGTATGCCGAGCAGGAAGTGATCGGTCACACGACGTCGATCTTGACCGGGCCGGATACAGATCGGGCCTCGATGGAAAAGCTTGCAATGGCCCTCCAGGATGGATGGGCGTGTCGTGTGCGGATCTGTCATTATCGCAAGAGCGGTTCCTCGTTTTGGAGTGATGTCTCGCTGTCGCCGGTGAAAGACCGCCTGGGCCGGGTGACGTCGGTTGTTTGGACAATGAGCGAAGTGTCACAACTCGGGCAGGTCGCGGAAACGTTTGACAGGACTCAGGATGAAGATGCCGCCGCGCGCCGGCGGGCCGAAGAAGCGCTTCAGGACAGCGAGGCGCGACGTGACCTTGCGGTGCAGCTCGGGCAGGTTGGGTTCTTTGAATACGACTACCGGGCAGGCTCCCTTTCTTGGTCACCGATCCTACGGCATCTCTATGGTGTCGGCGCCGATGAGCCGGCATCATGGCAGCGCTGCCTTGAACTCGTTCATCCGGATGATCGTGACCGGGTGACGTCTATGGTCCAACGAGCCGGTGTTGCGGCGGGTGATGGCCTGGATGAGATCGAGTACCGTCTCGTCAGACCGGACGGCGCGATGCGGCACATCAGTCTTCGTTCTCGGACTTCGTTCGATAGCGATGGTTCATCGAGCCAACCGGTCCGTACGCTGGGGGCGGTCGTCGATGTGACCGATCGGAAACGCGTCGAGACTCGTTGGCGCGAGACAGCCAGGATGGAAGCGATCGGCACCTTTGCCGGCGGCATCGCTCACGAGTTGAATAACGGTCTCACGGCTGTCCTCGGCTTCAGCGAGTTGGCGCTTCCGTTGATTCCAGCTGAGGCCAAATCGCATCGTCATGTCAGGCAAGTGATCACGGCGGCCCAAAAATCACGAGAGCTGATCCAACAGTTGCTGGCCTTCGGCGGACAGAACGACCAGGGTCGATGCCCATTGTTATTCCACTCCTTGGCGAAAGAATCCCTCAGGTTCCTTCGTCCGACGATCCCATTGTGGATTGAGCTCAGAACACAGATTGCACACGCGACCAATCCTATTTCGGCCAATGCCATGCAGATGCATGAAATGATTTTTCATCTGGTCGATCACGCCGTCCGTGCGATGCAGAGGACGGGAGGAATCCTCGAAGTTCAGCTTCGGAACCAGGAGTTTGACACCGATCAAATCATGACCTCCGGTCGACTCTCCGCGGGAAGGTACGTCTGCCTGAGTGCTCGAAATACGAGCGAGGGAATCGACCCTCAGAGCCTCCATCGATTGTTCGATTCGTTTGCGATGTCTACTGTAACCAGCGAGGGGCAGGGTATAGGACTCGCGGTCATCTACGGCATCGTCTCGACGCATGGCGGTACCTTGGCGGTTGAGAGCCAAACCGGCGTCGGTGAGACAGTATCGGTCTACCTCCCTGTTCTCCGGGCTTGTGCTTCCTCAACGACTCAACAGGATGATCCCCTTCCTCACGGAAGCGAATGTATCTTATTCGTCGATGATGAAGACGCCGTGGTCCGTTTCGGAAGAGAGGTGCTGACATTTCTTGGCTACCATGCAGTCGTGTGTAGAACAGCCGTAGAAGCCTTGGAGGTTTTTCAAGCTGAGCCCAACCGGTTCGACTTGCTGATCACTGATCGGACGATGCCCGGCATGAGCGGGGATCGTTTAGCAGGGGAATGTCGGAGGCTTCGACCGGATCTCTCCGTCATTCTCTGCAGCGGGTCACATGGCGCACCTGGCCTGGACGGCGTCTGTTCGCAGGGCGTGACGGAATGCCTCCTCAAACCGGTCGCATTGCATGAGCTGGCGTATGCCATCCGTCGGGCTTTGGACCAGTCTCCCACGTATTCGGAATCAACTGGTGCTCCGGCCGACGCCGGCCCCGAATCATCAAGTATATCGATGGAGGTGTCGGATGCCGTCGGTCCTCGTGGTTGATGATCAGGGCCAAGTTCGTCAGCTCATCCGAGAAACCTTGGAGCAGGCCGGCTACGAGGTCGAAGAGGCCTCGAATGGAAAAGAAGGAGTGGAACGGTATCGGGCTAAATCGCCGGATCTCGTCATCATGGATCTTCTCATGCCGGATCAGGATGGACTCGAGGCCATCATGACGCTTCGCCGGGAGTTTCCCGATACGCGTGTGATTGCGATGACAGGGGCAAGTGATACGATCGGCGTCCTCGATTTATTGGACGTTGCAAAGATGTTTGGGGCCAGGCGGACGCTTCACAAGCCATTCGAGCTGAATGTCCTCCTCGATGCGGTTGCTGCCGAACTGACTGTCTAGAGACTCGCCTGGTACGCGCAACGTTCTTCACATTGACATCCCGTCAGACTCCCGTCAGACTTTGCCTGCCATGCCTGGATCGCGTCCATCATGATATTTATCAATCTGTCTCTGGGGACTCTCGTTGCCGCCGTTGGGTTCTGGCTCATCTGGGGGGGAACCGTCGCGCCAGCCCTCGTGGTCGGATGGGCTCTGAGCGTAGGGTTGTTTTTATGGTTCATGGCGGAGTCGATCACGGGACTATGGGCGTGGTCTACCTTGTTGCTTGGCCTGGAAAGCTTTGCCTGGCCCGTGGTGTTGATGATTCAACTCAGGGGCCAGGCCGAATCACTTCCCGAATCTGAGATGGGAACGGTCCTCTCCGCCGTCGTGCTGGGTCTCTTCTCATCCGTATTTTGGATTTCGTTTTCCTACGGCTTGTTCAGACGAGCCCATCAGGGGGATGCGGCTGTATCCGAGTCGCAGGTTGCAAGGGCGGCGACTTCTCGGACGAACAAAAAGAAGAAAGGCGTGTAGTCTTTATCCATTCTCGACCGGGTCGATGTCGATCAGAAATTTGATCTGTCCTTTGCGATACTTTCGCTCCATGTTCTGGACGGAATCATGGATCCGTCGGCTGAGAGTGGTGCGATCCGTTCCTTTTACCAAGAGGCGATACTGCTGACGGCCTTTGGGAAGCCTGCGTATCGCCGGCACTGGTCCTAACACCATCAGAGGCTCCTGGCCATCGGCGTTTTGTTCAAGCTCCGCACCCCATCGTTTGGCGGCCTCCTCGACAATTCTAGAGTCTTTTCCGGTTACCGAGAGATCAGCCAAGCGGCAGACGGGCGGATAATGAAGAAGCCGCCGCGCGGCGAATTCTTCATCGTAGAATTGATGGGGATGGCCTGATAGCAGGGCCTGCACGGTGTAATGCGTCGGGAGACGTGTCTGGATGATGACTCGGCCTCCGGTGGACGCCGGAGAGGCCAGGTCGGCGGCATCAACCAGGAGATGATAGGTGCGCTCGGCTGCGCGAAAGTCCGAGACGTGCAACCCGGAATCTGCCTGGAGGATTCCCACCAAGCCGTAGCGGGGCAGTGGCTCCCCGCCAAACAACGCTTGGGTCCCGATGAGAATATCCCACGCGCCCGACTTGACGCCTTCCCACAGAGCGTGAGCAGATGCCGAGCGCCGGAGCGTGTCGCCATCGAGCCGAGCAACGTTGGCCTGCGGGAATACACGACGGACTTCGGCTTCAACACGCTCGGTTCCACCACCGACAGGACTCATACGAGGAGTGCGGCATGAAGGACAGAGATCCGGCAGCCGATCCGCCTTCCCACAGTAGCGGCAAGTCAGCCTGCCGGCTTCACGATAATAGGTCAGCGGCACGATACAGGAATCGCAACGAGGGACCCAGCCACAGTCTCGACAGGCCAAGGTCCCAGCGTACCCTTTCCTATTGAGAAAGAGCAGAATCTTGACGTGACCCTGTAGGGCGTCGTGCATTGCCCGAATAAGAGTGTGGCTAAGGAGGGTTCTTGCTGACTCGTTGCGGAGGTCAACGAGCTCAATCGTTGGTTGAAGGGCCACTTCTTGTGGCACATGATGGAGCTCGGCTTCGGTATTGAACCTCGATTCAAGAGATGGATGAGCCGATGCCAGCACAACGAGCGCTCGCTCGCTCTTCGCCCTCAAACCAGCCACCTCTCTGGCATGATAGCGAGGCTCCTGGGGCTCTTTCAGAGCAGGGTCCTCTTCTCCCTCCACCCAGATGAGCCCCATCGATTGAAGAGGCGAAAATATGGCCGAACGGGTTCCTACGACTACCAAGGGAGTCAGTCCCTGGCCCTGTGGCCATCGATCGGATTGTGAAGATGGGTGCGCGAGGGTAATCTGGATGCCCGTGAGCTTTGAGAGTTGTTGTTTCAACCAGGACGCTCTCGCAATCTCGCCGGTCAGAACTAGAGTGGATCGCTTCATTGCGTGGGCTTGGTGAATAGCGTCGGCAAGCCGGCTGAGCCGGTGCTCCCATGGGGCGTGGAGCACGAGCGTCCTCGTGTGATTACTGTGAAGACAGTGAGCGATATGCGTTTTCCAAGAGGAGCTGATCTTCGGAAGCGTGTCAGTGGGCAGAATGCCATCCCATAGTGTTCGACGATCAGGCTCGTCCATGGTGAGTTTCCTGCGCGGCTCTTGAGACCCGACGTGGGCGTTAGTCGAGGGTACGAGTGTTATCCACGACTTGTTGATGAGGGCGGCGATCCCCTGCACAGCCTTTGCCTGTCGAGGTGGTTGAAATGTCGAGGCCAGGATTCCTGCAGTTCGTCGGGCAATTCGGTCCAGAGTCGGCTTCAGAGAGTCTGGACAAAGGTCGGTTTCTAGGGCTGCGCGACCCTGCGGAGTAGCCATGTATCGTGCGGGCGAGGTTTTCCGCGTCGCGATCGAGGGCACTATGAGGCGAAGACACTGGCCCCAGGGTGCAACATAATATTCCGCGATCGCGCGCGAGAGTTCGAACAACGCCGGAGGCAATGTAGAAGCTTCCCCATCGTGGGCTAGAGAGCGGATCTCTCTAAGGGAAGCGGACTGAATCTCGGTCGCGAGGCGGTTGCTCAGTGAGATGACAACCCCTTCCAGCACCATGCGTCCAAACGGGACGAGGACGCGGTGCCCTATTGTTAGGGTCTCAGCTAAGGCGGGAGGGATGAGATAGGTGAAGGCCTTCGCAATATGGCGGGGTACAATAACGTCTGCATAGAGCGTCTGCATTTGATGCGGAAGGGTTGAGAGCCCATCGGAAGCCATGCCGCATTTTAGCAGTCTGGAAATGCGAAGGACACCCGGCAGACCGGGTTCTCGGCTAGAAAGATATTGGATAGACTCTTTGAGGGGAGGAGTCCAATACCGACCGACCCCCGTTTAGGTCCCGATGCTATTCCGTCTGGGTTCCGACTGTTGGCTGCTGAGGAGGAATATCTTTCTTATTTGTATCGCTCGACGTTGAGCCACTCTCATCAGGGTTACTAGCAGTATTTGACTTATCCTTTGAAGGAGCGTGTGGAGAGTCGCTCATAGCCGTGGTCCCTCGACCTGGGAAGTCGGTCATGCCGGAAGTAGCGGGAAGCGACTGGTCGTTGTCGTCACGAGCATTCACAGTGGAAAGACTTCCTTCCGGTTTTTGCACTTGAGTCTCAACCTCCGGCTTAGGCGCCGGAGTCCCCCTGTCTGGAGTGTACAGAAGAAGTTCTACACGGCGATTCTTCATGCGGCCTTCTTCTACCGTATTCGTAGCAGTTGGTTTGGTGTCACCGAGCCCTACCGCACTGACCCGTTCCGGTTGCAGGCCGCCCTTTTCTACGAGATAGCGTAGGACGCCGGTTGCGCGCATTTTGGACAATTCCAAATTGCTTGGATACCGCGACTTGAGTGAGGGGCCGATCTCCATGTTATCTGCATGGCCTTCGATTCGGATCATCCTCATGTCACCACTGGTGTGCAGGTAATCAATCAACTGATCGAGCACTTTGTAATTGGCAGGCTTAATAGCGGCATCCCCTGAGTCGTAGTGCAGGAACTTTGCGAGGTCCCCAAGGTTGAGTCGGCTTTGACCTGATGTATCCTGTATTTTCAGCTTGCTGGCTACCAGATTAGCTGGTACCGCTTGACTGGTCTGAGTTGTGGGTGATTCTGGGATTGCGCCCGCGGGCTGAGGAAGAAGTGCAGCGTATCCAACGAGCTTGAATCGGTCTCCTTTGAAGACGCGGGTGTTGGCCTTACGGATGAGGGCAGTTGCCGTGTGAGATTCCACCGACAGCACCTTGAGTTGGCCGATCTTTCGTGGAGGAAGTCCGGCACTGTGACGGTGAATATCGAGGAGATCGCCGGTCCTTAGTCCGTCCTCTTTCCCTCGATCCACATACACAACATTTGACTGTGAAACGAGGGTCATTGTCCGGTCGGCCTGGAGCTCAACGATCATACCCTCGAGGTCGGAGATGTTCGACGCAGGGTTTGCTTCGGTGTCTGCCGCCGGCGCCACAAAACGCATGACGGGGTCCCCGGGGGAAATTGGTCCATAGCTGTGCACGGCCTCCACGGTTGTGAGAGCGTGATCGGCTGCGGTTACCTTCACGATCGCCGAACGATTCACGACAAACCCGAGATATTCCTTCGTCATGGGGTGAAACACTTTCCGAATCCGTCGGTAGACGGTGAACAGATCACCAACTGCCACATCAGTGGGGTTATTGAGCTTGAGATAGAGGGAATCGCGCTTGCCAAGAAGCATGCGATTGCCCGTCGACTGATTATCGCCGGTTATCAAGTTTACGGTTCCGTCGATCGGGGATGTTTTCTGGATTACACCATTGGAAAATGCCAGCGCAGCCTCTGAAAACCGAACGGAATCAACCTCTGGTGTCTGTGCCAGCGCTCCATCAAGTGAGGCGCCGATTCCCGAACACAGAACTAAGACAAGAAATGCGAAGGTTTTCATAGGAGGATTCCTTTTGAGGCTAGTGTTGCTTTCAAACCATAGCAAAAGACGCTGTATTGTCAAGAATTTGAGCTGAACTTGGTAGGAACTTGATGAGCTGTTCTTTCCAGTGGTAGGCTGAGGCCTTGTCATTGGTTGCCTATTCGTGGTGGAGTGACTGACTGATGAATGGTAACGAAAAAGAAGGTCAGCGTCTCTCCGGAGGGGTCCGCCAGACGGAACGAATCGATACACAAATCCATCGGCGACGAAAGGTCAAAGCGCTTTCTCCTCTCGAGTCTGAATGGGAGAGTTCTCAGGCCATTCTCTTGTGGGGTGATGAACAAAGCGAAAGAGATTCCGCACTTGATGCCCCATCTTGAGTTTCAACAAGAATATAACGGCTCACCGTACTCTCCGCTGCCAGACCATCTTCCCTAGGGCTTTCGGGTCCGCCTGGATTAGGTCCTTTGTTCGCTTGCTATCCCCAAGACGTGGGCACTAAGATTTCACTCATCATATCTCTAATATCCTTTTTAGGTCAATGCTTTGTGAGAGAAACTAAATGACCGGGACTGAAGCTCTTCTTGATTACCTGACTAAGTTTTTCCCGGTCTTTCTCTTTATCTTGGTCGCCTTGGCCTTCGGAGTGATGACCTTGCTCATCAGTTATTTTGTGCAACCCCGGTATCCGGAGCCAGAAAAGTTATCGACCTATGAATGTGGAGCCGAACCATTTTCCGATGCCCGTATGCCATTTCCTGTTCGGTATTACATTTTTGCCATGTTGTTCGTCATCTTCGACATTGAAGTGATCTTCCTCTATCCATGGGCGGTCGTCTTTACCAAGATCGGGGTGATTGGGTTGATTGAAATGCTGATTTTTATAGGATTGTTCATCGTGGCTTACGCGTATGCCTGGCGAAAGGGCGCACTGGAGTGGGACTGAGGCTTGTATGGGACTGATTCAACTGGGACGGCATGAGAAAGACGCGGCTCCGGACGTCATCACGGGGTCTCTTGAAAAAGCTGTGAATTGGGCAAGGAAGGGTTCCCTCTGGCCAATGACCTTCGGACTTGCGTGCTGCGCCATCGAGATGATGGCTGCTGTTTCTTCGCGGTACGACATGGATCGGTTCGGGGCAGGCGTGTTTCGCGGCTCGCCGCGGCAGTCGGATTTGATGATCGTCGCCGGAACCGTATGTCGACGTATGGCGCCGGTGATTCGAAAGATTTACGACCAAATGCCGGAACCTAAGTATGTCATTGCGATGGGCTCCTGTGCCACATCAGGGAATATCTATGACAGTTATAGCGTCGTCCAGGGAGTCGATCGATTTATCCCCGTTGACATTTATGTGCCCGGCTGTCCTCCGACGCCGGAGGCGCTCTTGGACGGCATCCTGAAGCTTCAAGAGCGCATTATGCAAAAACGTGTGTTCGTGACTCAACCAGAGCAGGTCCAGGCCGGTCTGAAGGCCTGACGCGTCGCTATGCATCCATTGCTGCAACGAATTCAGCAGGCGTTTTCGGTTGGAGTCACCGGCTTGGCTGAGTGGCGAGGCGATGCGGCGGTGACTGTTACGCGGGACAAACTTCATGAAGTGGCCCAGTTTCTGCACAACGATCCCGGGATGGATTTCGATTATATCGTCCATGTGAGTTCCGTGGATTGGCCCGACGAGGAAGAGCGATTCGAAGTGGTGTGGGAGTTCTACTCGATTCGGAAGCGGCATCGCATCCGACTGAAGACGCGGGTGCCTGAAACGGATTGTGTCGTTGATTCCTTAACGGATCTTTGGAAAGGTGCCGATTTCATGGAACGTGAAGTCTTCGACATGATGGGTATTCGGTTTCGAAATCATCCGGATCTTCGACGGATTCTCATGCCGGATGACTATACCGAGGGCTATCCGTTGCGTAAGGATTTTCCGCTTCGCGGCAAAGGCTGGCGAGACACGTTTGATTTCTTGGATGAGATTCCACGATAGGACGATCCCTAGTATGGCATTCGAAGATCAAAGAACCACTGTTTACAAGGTCAATCCGGAACACCCGGAGAGCGAGACGCTCCCGACCTTGCGAACCGAGGAGCTTCTGCTCAATATGGGGCCGCAACATCCCAGTACCCATGGGGTGCTTAAGGTCATTCTAGAGCTGGAAGGGGAACGGTTGGTGAAATCTACTCCGGTGATGGGGTATCTCCACCGGGGAGTCGAAAAGCTGGCGGAAGATGGCACGTATCATCAGTTCATTCCTCATACGGATCGACTTGACTATGTCTGCGCGATGTACAACAACTTTGCCTACTGCCGAGCCGTTGAGAAACTTTTAAATTTACAGGTTCCGGAACGAGCTGAATATTTACGGACGATCGTTGCGGAAGTTCAGCGCATCATTGGGCACCAATTTTGGCTGAGCGCCCAGGCGCTTGATATTGGAGCCATGACCGTATTTTTTTACTGTTTTCGAGATCGCGAAATCCTGCTTGATTGGTTCGACGAGCTGTGCGGGGCTCGCCTCACAACGAGCTGGTACCGAATCGGAGGAATTGAACGAGACTTGACGCCTTCGTTGATCGACAAGCTCAAACAGTTTCTCGACTATTTCCCGCCGAAGATCGATGAATATCAGGTGTTTCTCGAGAGAAACCGCATTTGGCTTGGGCGCACCAAGGGAGTCGCCGTGATTTCCGCCGAAGATGCGGTCAATTTTGGGTTGAGTGGGCCGGTTCTCCGCGGATCCGGCGTGGACTATGACCTTCGCAAGTATGAGCCGTATAGCGCCTATCCGAAGTGTGAGTTCAGCGTGCCGGTCGGAAAAAACGGGGATACGTACGATCGTTATTGGATTCGGGTGATGGAGCTCCATGAGAGCGTCAAGATCATTCGGCAATGTTTGGAGCAGATGCAGGAAGGGCCCATCATGGCCGATGTTCCCAGCGTGACGCTGCCGCCGAAAGAGCGGGTCTTTACAAACCTAGAGGCAATGATCCAACAGTTCAAACTCTTCTCGCAGGGGTTCGATGCTCCACCGGGAGAGGTCTACTGCGGTACGGAAGCGCACAAAGGGGAACTGGGCTTTTACATCGTCAGTACGGGGGGAGGAAAGCCCTATCGACTGAAGATTCGTGCCCCTTCGTTCATTCACATGGGCGCCTTCGATCACATGGCCCGAGGGTATATGATCTCGGATGCCTGTACCATATTCGGCACCTACGATGTCGTGATGGGCGAGTGTGACAGATGAGAGACGTTAAACGTAAGACGTTAATCGTTACACGAAGCAGAACCTCAACAACAACGAATAACGTTGAGCGAGCAACGAGGCGACAATGGGCCTGAGGCCGGCTACTAATCCAGACGTCGAAGCGGCAAAGATCGAGTTGAGCATCGACGGAAAGTCCGTCACGGCAAAGGACGGGGTGTCGTTGTACGACGTCATTGCCATGACGGGCAAGATCATCCCGGCGATGTGTTATCACTACACATTTGACCCGTTCGGCTCTTGCGGCATGTGTTTGGTGATGCAAGAGGGGAAGAAAGCTCCCGTTCGGTCCTGTACCGCCAAGGCGGCGGCGGGAATGGTCATCCGTACGGAAGGCGAGGATCTCTTTCTTGCCCGGAAGAAAGCCGTCGAGAAACATCTGTCGGTCCATCCTCTCGACTGCCCGGTGTGCGACGCGGACGGCCATTGTGAACTTCAAGATATGGCCTTCCAGCACGGCGTGACAAATCTGGCCAGTGCCAAGCAGAAATTCATTCCGGAAGATACGCGCAGTCCCGTGCTCGACTTCAACATGAATCGCTGCATTGCCTGTGCGGAATGCATCAATGTGTGCAAGGACGTGTTGATGATCGATGCCTTGCAGTTCATGAAGAAGGGTGGATTCAACCAGGTCGTGGCCAAGGGCGACCTCGCCCTCAATTGCGAATTCTGCGGAGATTGTTTGGCGGTCTGCCCGGTCGGCGCCATCACGAATAAGTTTTCCAAGTATCTGTATAAGCCGTGGCAGATGAAGAAGACGACGACGACCTGCAACTATTGCGGAGACGGTTGCCAGCTCTACCTGGAGACGAAAGATGAAGAGGTGGTCCGCGTCACCTCCTCGTTATCGTGGAAGAACAAGTGGGGCGACCGATCGGAAACCGCCAAGGGACACGGTGGGCTCTGCGTACGCGGACGTTTTGGGTTCGAATATCTGGACAGTAAGAGCCGGCTGACACAGCCCCTGGTCCGTGAAGGCAGTCAGTTGGTGCAGAAACCTTGGCTGGAAACGATGCACCAGCTCGTAGACCGGTTTGCCGAAATCAAACGTCAATACGGCGCCGATGCCGTTGCCGGCCTCGTGACGGCGCGCTGCACGAACGAAGAGCTGTATTTATTTCAGAAGCTCATGCGTACTGCTTTTGGCACCAATCAGCTCGACAGCAGCGCCCGCTATGGCCATATGAACTTTGTGCTCGCGTCCAAACATGCGGTCGGACTTGGGCGAACGCCGAATGATTGGGAAGATCTGACGAAAGCGAAAGCCATCATTTTGATCGGTTCCAATATTACCGAGACAAACCCGTTGACCGCTGTGCGAATCAAAGAAGCCATGCGGGTCTACAGGGCTCAAGTTGTGACGCTCGACAGCGCCATCACGAATATGGCGAAGTTGGCATCGCATCCATTTTTGATCAAGCCTGGGACGGAAGGAGCCGTGATCGATGGGTTGGTCAGGGCGACGATCGATCAGGATTTGGTTGATGAAGAGACGGTCGAAAAACATCCCCAGGCGTTTGAAGCGCTCAAGAGCGCGGTCGCACACGTTTCGGTAGAGCGGCTCGCAGCTCAGACCGGCGTTCCCATAGAAGCCTTCCGCGAAATTGCAGCTATTTTTGCCGAATCACCGAGGTCGATCATCCTGTGCGCGGAAGGGATCGTCAGGCGGGCGAACGGCTATCAGAACGTCTTAAAACTGATGGATCTCGCCTGGATCACCGGCAAGCTTGGTCGACCAGGTTGCGGTGTGAACACGGTGACAGAGGAGCCGAACGAACAAGGCGCCGTTGATATGGGCGTGGCGCCCGAGTTTTTGCCCGGGCAAGCTCGGTTTGACGATCCCACGGCGCGGGACCGGTTCGCCGGCGCGTGGGAGGCGCCGCTTCCTTCGACCGAATCGAGTGCCCATCTTATTGAAATACTGAAGCGGTGTAAGAGTGGCCAGATCAAAGCTTTGTACGTGCTAGGGGAAAATCCGCTCGCGACCTTGCCGGCTTCAATGGAAGTGCGACCTGCTCTCGATCGGCTCGAACTGCTGGTGGTGCAAGATCCTTTCTTGACCGATACGGCGAAGATGGCTCATTTCGTGCTCCCCGCCTGTACCTACGCAGAAAAGGACGGCACCTTTACGAACCTTGAAGGTCGGGTGCTTCGCGTTCGTCAGGCGATGGATCCGCTTGGAGAGAGCCTGCCGGACTGGCACATCATGACCGCCCTCGCGAACGCCATGGGGTGTCGATGGGAATACCAATCGCCCAACGATATTCAAGCCGAGATTATGAAGCTGCTGCCCGGATACTATAATCTCGGTCAACCGCGGAAAGTCACGCCTGTTCCTGACCAATATTTGTCTGCCGGCTATGCGGCGGAGGTCGCGGTTCGGTATCGACCGACCCCGCCGTCAGAAGAACACGCGCGTCCCTTCGCGTTGTTGATGGGACAAGTGCTCATGCATTCGGGAAAATTATCGACGCACGCATCAGGGTTGATCAACATTGCCCCGAACACCGGGAAGCTTCGGATGAACATACAAGATATGGAGCGTCTTGGATTGCAAGACGGCACGAAGGTGCGACTGACCTCCGATCGGGGCTCTCTTCAGCTGGGTGTCCAGCCAGACCAGTCCGTCGCGCCCGGCACGTGCTTTTTCCCGGAGCATTTTAACGAACCGCCGGTCAAGGATTTGATGACGGTGTCGGTTGATGCCACCACCGGCGTCCCGTCGTTCAAGCAGATCTGGGTGAGTGTTGAGCAGGCATAAGCGGATGTGTACGGTCGACCGTTCGTGACGAGGAGTCTACGATGAGTGTTGCCGCCCTGACCAAAAAAATTCTCCATGCCGCGCTCTTCTATGAGATTTGGGACGCCATGAAGGTCACGTTTCGGCACATGCTTCATCGACCGATGACGTTTCAGTATCCGCGGGAACAACGAACGATTCCGGATGCGCATCGCGGCGCGCTAGGCTTGCTTCGGTACGACGATGGCCAGGAGCGGTGCGTCGGCTGCGATCTGTGCGAGGTCGCCTGTCCATCGCATTGCATCAAGGTGATCAGCGCGGAGGATACGACCCGTCCGCTCCAGCGCTATGCCAGTGAGTTCTATATCGATATCACAAAATGCGTGTTCTGCGGCTATTGTGTCGAGGCCTGTCCGGTCAACGCGCTGGCGATGACCAAGATGTACGAATATTCGACCCACGACAAACGCAGTCTGCTGTTCGACAAAAAGCGGTTGTACGACATCGGCGAACGCCACCTCGATGATGGGAAGAAGTATTTGTATGCGCACAACCAAGAGAAAAATGTCGAGCAGAGTCGCGAGTACCGCTACTATTTCCCGCAGTCGGTACAGAAGTCGACCCAACCGCCTCCCAAACATCTGAATTGAGCTGAACCCATGGTCGGAGTGTTTTTCACCTATTTCGCATTGGTCAGTATTGCCGCCGGTGTTTTGACGGTGACCTTACGGCACCCGGTTCACTGTGCGCTCTCCTTGCTCGTGTTGCTGATGCACGTTTCCGGCTTGTTCATCCTCCTAAACGCGGAGTTTCTTTGGGCTGTGCAAGTCATCGTCTACGTCGGCGCGATTCTGGTGCTGTATCTCTTTGTGTTGATGTTGATGAATCTCAAAACGGATGAGCGATATTTCCATCAATCGGCGTTGTATGTTCTGGGGCCTGCGGTCTTGGGGGCCGGCTACGTTCTGTACAACCTCCTGCGGTCGCCGTTTGATGGGACGAAGGGGGATACGTCGGCCACTGCCGTGCTGCAAGACGGGGACACCTACGCCGTGGGTATCAAGATGTTCAGCGACCATCTCTTGCAGTTTGAGATCGTCGGCATATTTCTGCTGGGCGCCGCCATCGGTGCGATTGTCCTGGCCAAGACGCCGAAACAGCTGGAGGCGGAGAGAGAGCGATCATGATCCCGCTGTCTGCCTATACCGCTGTCAGCGCCGTTCTTTTCATCATAGGGCTCATGGGGGTGCTTGTCAGACGGAATTTCATCATTGTGCTGCTGTCGGTTGAAATCATGATGAATGCGGCCAATATCAATTTGGTCGCCTTTTCACACTATTTGGAATCGATGTCGGGGCAACTGGTAGCCCTATTCATTATCGCCATTGCGGCGGGCGAAGCGGCCGTTGGTTTGGCTATCATCATTGTCGTGTTCAGAGGCAAGATTTCCACGAATGTGGATGAAATGAACCTATTAAAGTGGTAGCAGGATGTGGATACTCACATCCAACACTGCAGTCGGTAGCTCGTAGCCCTCAACGTACCCCCACGCGTACGCTTTAGGATCCGACTCCGTGAGCATGGTTGGCTAGGTGAACATCCTCGGAATGGCACGAGACTGTGTCCGACTTGACTGATCTCCTCATTAAATTGATTCCTGTGTTCCCGCTGCTCGCGGTTCTTGTGAACGGGCTGCTGGGATCCCGCTACTCTCAAGACCTGGCCCATCGCTTGGCGTGGGGATCGGTCGGGCTCTCGTTTCTCTGTACGGTCGGCGTCTTCACCGACATCATGCGGACGGGGAGTTCCCATGAAGTCATCGTCTATCAGTGGATCTTCGGCGGTGATCTTGCGATCAATTTAGCCTACCTGGTGGATCCCTTGACCTGTGCGTGGTTGCTGGTTGTCACCGGCGTTGGGTTCCTCATCCACGTCTATTCCGTCGGCTATATGCATGGAGAAGCGGGATTCACGCGCTTCTTCACCTACATGAATCTTTTCATGGTCTCCATGCTGCTTCTCGTCATGGGGAACAACTATGTCGTGCTCTTTATCGGGTGGGAGGGTGTCGGGCTCTGTTCCTATCTTTTGATCGGTTATTACTACGACAAGGTTTCCGCCGCCAAAGCAGCCTCCAAGGCGTTCGTAGTCAACCGGATCGGTGACGCGGGATTTCTTGTGGCCATATTTCTTGTCTTTATCAACTTCAAGACCCTCGACTATACAAAGGTCTTTGCCCAGGTCGGGCAACTGTCTCCGGACATGGCCACCGCTATCGCCCTCTGTCTCCTCGTCGGCGCGATCGGGAAGTCCGCGCAATTGCCTCTCCACACATGGCTGCCCGATGCAATGGAAGGCCCGACGCCGGTGAGCGCGTTGATCCATGCGGCGACGATGGTGACGGCCGGTGTCTACATGATCGTCCGTAATCACGCGATCTTCGATCTTTCGCCCTTCGCGATGTCGATGGTCGCGTTTGTCGGGGGGGGGACCGCGTTGTTTGCGGCGACCATCGGACTCGTCCAGACTGACATCAAACGCGTCTTAGCCTATTCGACCGTGAGCCAGCTCGGATATATGTTCCTGGGTTGCGGGATCGGGGCCTATACGGCTTCCGTGTTTCATGTCATGACCCATGCGTTCTTCAAAGCGTTGTTGTTCTTGTCGGCAGGGTCGGTAATCCATGCATTATCGGGGGAACAAGATATCCGGAAGATGGGCGGATTGAGCAACCGAATTCCATGGACCCATCGTCTGTTTCTGATCGGCACCATTGCGATCGCCGGACTTCCTCCCTTGGCGGGATTCTGGAGCAAAGACGAAATAATGGCCCATGCCTTCATCCATCATCATTATCTTCTGTATTGCATGGCGGCCGTCGGGGCCCTGATGACGTCTTTTTATATGTTTCGTCTGACCTATCTGACGTTTTATGGCGCATCTCGGATGGATGCCCATACGGCCGAGCATGTGCACGAATCTCCAATGGTCATGGTCGCTCCCTTGCTGGTCCTCGCGTTCCTCTCGCTCGTGGGCGGATTGATATTGGGGTTTCCACCGGAGCATGGCTGGCTCCATGGATTTTTGGCGCCGGTCGTCGGGGTTGGGGCTGAGCCTGAGGCCGGCGCGGGCATGATGATTCTGCTGATGAGCATTGCGATCATCATTGCCTTGCTCGGATGGGGACTCGCGCATTTCCTGTACGCCGTGAGTCCGGCGACCTCGGAAGGATGGGCTGAGAGATTTTCCGGGGCCTATCGGATCCTATTGAACAAGTACTATGTGGATGAACTGTACGACCTCATTTTCGTCGAGCCGCTCAAACGTCTGGGAGCGATACTTGACTGGTTCGATCGTACGGTCATAGACGGTATCGTGCGAGCGGTGGGGCGGATGACCGATTGGGGTGCCTTTGGCTCCACATGGATCGAGAAGTACATCGTCTATGCCGGCCTCAACGTAATCGGTTATGGCAATCATCTCGCGGCTCGCGAAGGGCGGAAGATGCAGAGCGGAATGGTCCATCATTATGCTGCCATCATCGTTGCGGGGCTGTTCCTGTTGGTTCTGGTTGTTCAACTGTTTGTTCAGATGTAGGTTAGACGGTCTTTCATGCTCGAAGAACTCACAGCCGGATTCCCGATTCTCTCCTGTATTCTCTTCCTCCCGGTTGTCGGAGCGGCCGTGCTCTGGCTGTTCGACGACGAGGACCTGGTGCGGACCTCAGCTCTCACGATTGCGCTCGTGGAACTTGCGCTCTCCGTATTTGTCCTGCTGCGTTTCGTGCCGGAATCGGCCGCCATGCAGTTTACAGAACGTGTTCAATGGATTCCGGCCTTAGGCATCAGCTATCACCTGGCAGTCGATGGAATCAGCGTATTGTTCGTCGGGCTCACGGCCTTTCTGACGGTCTTGGTGGTGGTGTACTCATGGGATACGATCCGACATCAAGTCAAACTGTACATGATGTGTCTGTTAGCGCTCGAGACGACGACGATGGGCGTGTTCGTCTCGCTAGATTTGATTCTGTTCTTCGTGTTCTGGGAACTCATGCTGATTCCCAGCTACTTTTTGATCAAGCTGTGGGGGGGAGGAGCGGAGCGTCACTATGCCGCGTTGAAGTTCGTCCTGTATACGCTCTTGGGCAGCGTATTCATGCTGGTCGGCATCGCCTTGTTGAATATCAATTATCATCAGTGGGCGTTGCTGCATCACACGGATCAGACCTATTCGTTTGACCTCCTCGATCTCCTGACGGTGCCGATTCCGGTCTCTCAGCAACTCGTCATCTTTTGGCTGATGTTCTTGGGATTTGCGTTCAAAGCGCCCGTGTTTCCCTTTCACACATGGCTGCCCGATGCGCTCTTGGAGGGCCCGATCGGGATGGCGGTGGTCTTGGCGGGCTTGAAATTGGGCACGTTCGGTTTCATGCGCTTCAGCATTCCACTGCTCCCGGATGCGTCAAAAAGCGAGACGGTCGTGATGGTCGTGGTCGTGCTCGGTCTCTGCGCAATTCTCTATGGAGCGTGGATGGCTTTGGTTCAAGCCGATTTTCGACGCTTGCTCGCCTACAGCAGCGTCAGTCATCTTGGCTTCGTCGTCGTGGGATTGTTCGCCTTGAACTATCAAGGTTTGCAGGGCAGCTTGCTCACGATGATCAATCTGGGCTTCAGCACGGCGGGGCTCTTCTTTATCGCCGGGTTTCTCTACTCTCGGCAGCAAACGACCCAGCTATCGGCGTTCGGTGGAATGGCGAAACAAGTGCCTCTGCTGGCGACCTTCTTTCTCATTATCGGGCTGGCGTCGATCGGACTTCCCGGCACCAACGGTTTTGTCGGCGAGTTCCTTATTTTGTTGGGGGCGTTTAAGGCCAAATGGTGGATCGGTGCCATTGCCGTTCTGGGCGTCATTTTCGGCGCCGCCTATTTTCTGTGGTACTACGAACGTTCGATGCTTGGACCGTTGGGTGCCGCGGTGAAGGGGACCATGAGCGATCTGCAACCGCGCGAGAAGATCATTGCGGTGTCCCTGTCCGTCATGATTCTTTGGATCGGGCTGTATCCGTCGCCGTTCTTGCGAATCATGAATGGATCAATCCAAGCACTTGTTGATCGAGTCCAACAGGAGACGAACGTGTCGCTGCAAGACAACCGAACCGGAAGAGGGTATTAGGTCACGAGATGGGAGAATACGCACTGCTCTATATCCTCTTTGCGCCGTTCGCCGGCGCCCTCGCATTGATTTTTATTTCCAATCGGCAACCTCTGCTCGTTCGAAGCGTCGCGGCGTGCGCCGCGTTTGTGTCGCTGCTTGCGTCCATCTATCTCTTTTATGCGTATGATCCGGTGAAGGGTGGGTTTCAGTTCGTCCAGAAATATGAATGGTCGAAACAGCTCGGTATTTCACTGCATCTTGGTGTGGACGGGATCGGCACACCTCTCGTCCTGGCCTCATCGATTTTGCTGTTTGCCGGAATTTTCGTGTCGTGGCATATCAAGGATCGCGCGAAGGAGTTTTACATCTGGCTCCTGATCTTGGCTGCGGCCACGATCGGTGTGTTCATGTCCCTCGACCTGTTTTTCCTCTATTTCTTTTACGAGATGTCGGTCATTCCGATGTATTTGTTGTTGGGGATGTGGGGGAGCCACACCAAGAAGTATTTGGAGATGACCGATTCCGAAGGCATGAAGCTGCGGGACTCAGTCGGGTTTATCCTCAATTTCGGATCGAACAGCAAAGAATATGCGGCGATGAAACTGGTGCTCTTTCTGTCGGCGTTTGCCGTCGTTGCGCTGATGGGCATCTTACTCATCTATAAATATTCCGGTCTGAACACCTTCGATATTCTGGTGCTCCGCGAGCAGGCCAACTTCATGAATATTCCGGTGCTCGGCACGACGTTGGACAAGATCATCTGGGTGTTGGTGTTTTTCGGGTTTGCCTCGATCGCTCCACTGTGGCCGTTGCACTCATGGTCTCCGGTCGGCCATGCGGCTGCGCCGGCCGCAACCAGCATGCTTCATGCGGGCGTGTTGATGAAGCTCGGACACTTTTCGATTATTCGCGTGGCCTTCGAAATTCTTCCGGAAACGACCAGAGAACTGATGCCGATCGCCGCTGTTCTCTGCATGTTCAGTATTATCTATGGTGGTTTTGTCGCCTTTTACGCCAAGGACACCAAATACGTGATCGGTTATTCCAGTTCCAGCCACATGGGCTATGTCTTCTTGGGAATGGCCGCGCTGAATTACATCAGCTTGAGCGGGGCCGTGATCTACATGTTCGCCCACGCGATGGCGACCGGCATGCTCTTCGCGATGGCCGGGTGGGTCTATGATCAGACCCATACGCGTGACATCCCCTCGTTGGGCGGTCTTTCGAACAAGATGCCGTTTATCTCGGTGTGTTTTGTCGTAGGGTGTATGGCGTCGATCGGGATGCCCGGCACGGTGAATTTCATTGCCGAGATCATGATCATTGTCGGAAGTTGGGACAAGTACCCGCTCCAAGTCATCGTGGCCATGTTAGGGATCGTATTGACCTTGGCCTACCTGTTTAAAATGATGCGAGGTCTTTTCTACGGTCCGATGAACCAAAAGTACAGTCATGCGCACGATGCGATCTCTACGGTCGATCGCCTCCCGCTGTTGATCATGATCTCGATCAGCATCGGATTCGGGATTTTTCCGATGCATTTGTATGATGTCGTTCGGTCCGGAGTCGATCCGTTAGTCGCGCGGATTACGCGCGTGGTTCCCATCGCCTCGGAAGAGCGTGAAACGTTAAACGTGAAACGTGATGCGATGTCGGCTGAGCCGTCTCTGCCCCCGCTGGTTGCGAACAGCCCCGTCTTCCCCACCCATAATCCCTCACGGGGTCAGAAATGACGTTCTCGCTGAATATGAGCTTTTCCGATCTTCTACTGTTATTGCCGGAGATCTTTCTGACTTGCTGGCTCTGTGTGGTGCTCATCGTTGATTTCTCCCTTCCGCGCATCCCGAAAGAGCGATTGGCCTATCTCAGCGTCGCAGGTCTTGCCGGCACCCTTGGCTGCTTGGCATGGTTTGATATGAACCATATTTCAGGCACGCTGTTCAGCAACATGTTCGTGCTGGATCGCATGGCGATTTTTTTCAAAGTCCTTATTCTCGGAGCCACGATACTCGTCATCCTTGCGTCGATCGAGTACGTCAATCGCTTCACGCTTTTTAGGGGGGAATATTATTGCCTCGTCGTCATGTCGGCACTGGGCATGATGTTCATGGCGTCCGCCAATGACCTGCTGTCTGTCTTCGTCAGTCTGGAGTTTGCAACGCTCGGGTTCTACATTCTGGTCTCGTATCTGCGTGATGATTTGGCTTCGAACGAAGGAGGGCTCAAGTTTTTTATCCTGGGCGTCCTTGCCGCTGGTTTGCTTGCCTACGGGATCAGCCTCGTCTACGGTGAAACCGGCAAGCTCGTGTTCTCGGACATGACATCCGCTCAGCCGACGCCGGGCTTGATCATTGGGTTTCTGCTGATTTTTGCCGCCCTGGGATTCAAGGTCGGTGCCGTTCCATTCCACTCATGGATTCCCGATACTTACCATGGAGCTCCGACTCCCGTAACGACCTTTTTGTCGATTGCCCCAAAGGCGGCAGCTTTTGCGATCTTGCTCCGCATCGTCCTGGTCGCCTTGGGAACATTCAAGCCGTTATGGGTGGTTCTCTTAGTGGCGGTGTCCATCCTCTCGATGACCTACGCCAATATCGTGGCCATTGCGCAGCGCAACATTAAGCGGCTGCTGGCCTATTCCGGTATCGCTCAAGTGGGGAATGTCTTGATCGGCCTTGCGGCAGGCACCAAAATGGGAACCGATGCCATTTTGTTTTATCTTCTCGCGTATTTGTTTGCGAATATCGGGGCCTTTGCGGTCGTGATTGCGGTCAGCCAAGCGATCGGAACGGATGAAATCTCGGATTACCGAGGCCTCAGCCGACGGTCGCCGTTTCTGGCGTTTGCGATGTTGCTGTTTCTCCTGTCGCTCGCTGGAGTGCCGCCTCTCGCCGGGTTTATCGGCAAACTCTACATTTTCGTGGCGGCCATCAAAGAAGGCCTCTATACATTGATCGCGGTTGGTCTGATCAACATCGTGATCTCGATGTACTATTACCTCATCGTCGTGAAACAGATGTATATCAATGAGCCGATCGATTCTTCTCCGATCGCCATTTCCGGCCCGATGAAGGCGGTGATCTATGTCGGGTTAGCCGGGACGTTGGTGATCGGCATTTATCCGCAACCGTTCACGGACTGGGTCGTCTCCGCGACTCTCATGTTCTCCACTTTTGGCGGCTCTTCGGTGACGATCACTCCTCCGGGCTCCTCGCTGGGCGGGTAGTTTCTGCTTCCACAGTGCAAGAGTTCTGCTACAATTACCAGTGGGATTCGGTTTCACCGTCCGGTTTCCGTACGCTCACCGAAGTGTCGTGATGCAAGTCATCCTGATCGATGGAATCAGCCTCCAACCATCAATCACAAGCTCCTTCCTTAGCGACTGAGAGACCCGCACCTACATCCTCCGTTTCCGCCGGCTCATCCCGTTTGTACTATGTTGCAGTCGCGTGGTTTTACCGACTGACCATTGAGCAACGGGTGTTAGCCGGTTTCAGCTTGGTGTTCGTGGGGATTCTTATCGTGAGCGCAATATCGTATCACAATATGAACATCCTCCTTACGAACAGGGAATTGGATGGCCACGGTCAGGAGCTCATTCAACTCCTCAATAATATCGATGTGGCGATGAGCGAAGCCGAAGATACACATCGTCGTTATTTGGTGACGGGAGAGGCGTCGTATCTGGAAGCTTACAAGAAGGTTGTGAAGCAAGAGCCGACACTCACCGCATATCTCACGGACTTGATCCGTGAATCACCGGAGCAGCAACAACGGGTCGTGCTCCTCGATAGGATGATGGACCGGCAACTGAACGCGGAATCAAAAGCGACAGCCCAATTTCAAGAGGGCGGCTTCCGAGCCGTCAAGAAAATAGCTTTTGAAGGGGCCGGAAAACGTGAGCTTGGCGTGATTCATCACATTATTGCGGAAATGGACTTGCATGAGCGACAGGCAATAGGGCGGCGTGTCGTGGAATCTTCAGCCGGGACCAAGACCACCATCGTGCTTCTCGGCATCGGTGCATTGCTGCAACTGGTTTTGCTGGCATGGGTGTACTATCTCATTCGTCATGACATCACGGAACGGCGACGTGTGGCAGGAGAGCTACAACGGCGAGGAGAACTCTTGGAGGCGGCAAATAAGGAGCTGGAAGCGTTCAGTTATTCCGTTTCCCACGACCTCCGAGCCCCGCTGCGACACATCGACGGCTACGCCGCGCTCTTAGGAAAAGCGGTGGAACAGTCTCTGAGCGACAAGGCTGCTCGATATTTGCAGATGATCTCCGATTCCGCCAAACAGATGGGAGAGCTGATCGACGACTTGTTGGTATTTTCTCGCATGGGGCGGCAAGAAATGCTTCATACCGCCGTCAATCTGGATCAGTTGATCACGAACATCCTTTCCGATCTCCGCTTGGACTTGCAAGGACGAGAGATATCATGGACAATCGCTGCACTGCCTGAAGTACAGGGTGATCCGGCCATGCTCCGACAGGTGTTTATGAACTTGATCGCCAATGCCGTGAAGTTTACGAGCACCAGGCCGATCGCCACGATTGAGATTGGTGTCGAGCACCCCAGCTCGACGGAGATCGTTCTTTTCGTCCGCGACAATGGCGTGGGATTCGACATGCAATATGCCCCCAAACTATTCGGAGTGTTTCAGAGACTGCACCGAGCCGACGAGTTTGAAGGCACCGGCATCGGCCTCGCCAACGTTCGTCGGATCGTTCATCGCCATGGGGGACGGACCTGGGCCGAAAGTGTGCCGGACAAGGGAGCGACGTTCTACGTCCTGCTTCCACGAAGGAGGCGAGACTCATGACTGCGGCCAAACCGATCCTCCTCGCAGAGGATAACCCGAGAGACGCCGAGCTGGCTTTAGCTGCGATGGAGGCAGAGCATATTTCCGACAAAGTCGTGCTGTGCCATGACGGTGCCGAGGTGTTGGACTACTTGTATTATCGCGGGCAATTCAAGTCACGGCTGAAAGGGAATCCAGCCGTTGTGTTTCTTGACCTCAAAATGCCGAAAGTAAACGGCCTGGAGGTCTTGCGTGCCATCAAGGCGGACGTCGACCTTCGTCCGATTCCTGTGGTGATGCTGACCTCTTCGCGAGAGGAACGCGACCTGTCGGAGAGCTATGCCTTAGGGGCTAACGCTTACGTCGTCAAGCCCGTGGAGTTTCACAAGTTCTTGTCCGCGGTCAAAGAGCTGGGAACATTCTGGGGTGTCATCAATGAACCCCCTCCTGAAAAGTGCCGTTCCACCGACTGATCTTGCCATGACGACTGCGCTGAGAGTCTTGCATCTGGAGACGAACCCACAAGATGCCGATCGCATCGAGGCCCTGTTGGTCGAGGGAGGGCTGTCGTGTGTGATACGACGGGTGGACACTCGCGACACCTTTATTGCCGCTCTGAACGATGGTCAGGTGGACCTCATCTTGGCCGAATTCTTCCTTCATGGGTTTGAGGAGGGGGGCGCTCTCGCGGTGGCTCAACAGGCGGCTCCTGACGTGCCGTTTATCTTTATCTCGGCGGCACATGCTGAGACGCGGTGTATCGAGCACATGCATGGCGGCGCAACGGATTGCATTTCCAAAGAAAGATTAGGTCGACTTGTTCCATCGGTACGCCGCGTGCTGCATGAGCGAGAAGCACGAGCGGCACGAAAGCAGGCAGAGGATGCGCGGCTACAAAGCGAGATGCAACTTCGGCAGCTCCAGAAACTCGAGGCCGTCGGTCGTTTGGCGGGCGGCCTGGCACACGATTTCAACAATCTGCTGATGGTCATCATGGGACAGAGTCAGGTTCTGCTCAGCGAAATGGGTTCGGATCATCCCCTGAGAAATAGGGTGGAAGAGATGCAGAAGGCGGGTGAGCGCGCGAGGGTGCTCATTCGCCAGTTGCTCACCTTCAGCAAGAAGCAGCCTTCCGGATCGAAGGTCCTGAGCTTGAACGCCATCCTCCGTAACTGCGAGAGCATGCTTCGGAGGTTGATCGGAGCGGATATTCAGCTGGCGCTGAGGCTGAGCGTGGACGATCTCAGGATCAAAGCCGACCCTACCTTTGTCGAGCAGATTGTGATGAATCTGGTGGTCAACGCGCGAGATGCGATGCCGACCGGCGGCAAGCTGACGATTGAGACCGCGTTGGGCGATCTCGACCATGTGCCCAAATATCATGTCAATCCGATCCCGCCGGGAGAGTACGTGAAGATGTCAGTATCCGACACCGGGTGCGGAATGTCTCCCGAGGTACAGGCGCAGATCTTCACGCCATTCTTTACGACCAAGGAGGAAGGGAAAGGAACCGGACTCGGGCTATCGACCGTGTTGGGTATCATTACCCAAAATGGCGGAGGATTGGATGTGATCAGCGCGATAGGAGTGGGGACGCGCTTTGATGTGTACCTCCCGCGCGCGATCAGCGAGATTGAGATGCCGGCAGACGAGAACGTACAGGCGCAGTCGGTCGAGGGTCATGAAACCATTCTCCTTGTTGAGGACGAGGAAGAGGTTCGTGTGCTCATTCGGGATGAACTTCGTAAGCTGGGCTATCGCATCGTCGAAGCAAGAAACGGCATAGAGGCCTGTCTGGTGGCCACTCCGCATATTGGGAAGCTCAAACTATTGCTCACGGATATCGTGATGCCGGGGATGAGCGGGACCGAGCTGGCGCGGCATCTTCGCGTGATTAAACCGGAATTGAAGCTTCTTTTCATATCTGGGTATACGGATGATGTCGGTATCGGAGCCGGCGACCCGGCGAGTGCCTTTCTGCAGAAGCCGTTTACGCCGGAAGCGTTGGCAAGTTCCGTACGCGAACTGCTGGATATGAAACCGACCACGCGGGCAAGGGGCGGTCACCAACCGGAGGCAAATGAGCCGTCACGGAGCGTCACGCGATCCTGAACGTTGAGCGGTGGTTGCCTGCCTACTTGTTTCGACCGGATGTCTGTAGGGGCCGTCATGAAGAAGCCTCGGTGGTATGAAGGAGCCAAACATGCCGTGCTCGTCCTCTTCCTGAGCGTCGTTTTACTGCCCGGTCTGTGTCCAGCCCAGGAGATCTCGTGGGAGCGCCTCTCCGACGGCCTCATGGTGTCGGTGTGGAAGCCAGGCGACGCGTGTCCAACGGTCCCGACCATGCTGGTGGTCGATATGGATCCGGAGCGGATACGATTCTCCGTTCATCATTACGCCCAAGAAGCGCTTTCAGAACCACCCAGGATCGACGAGTGGCAGAAACGAACGGGCCATCATGTGCTATTCAATGCCGGGTTGTTCCGGGAAAACTTTGCGTATCTCGGTCTTCTCTATAAGGACGGACGTCCGTTGGGAAGCCGGCGCCACACCTCATGGCAGGGATTGTTTGTCGCAGAACCGTATGTCATGGGATTGAAGAAGGCGCGGATTTTTGACCTGGCCGCAGAGCGTTTCGACGAAGAACAACCGCGCTACCGTGAGGCAGCACAGGCATTGATGTTGCTGGATCTGACCGGTAAGATCCGTGTCCGCGAGGGTGGGAAACATGCCTATCAGACAATTGTCGCTGAAACGGAAGCCGGACACATCCTTCTCTTGAAGAGTCTCGGAGCCGTTCGCTTATACGATATCGGGCAGTGTTTCAAAGATGCGCTTCCTGCTGTGCGCCAAGCAATGGCCATGGACGGTGGGTCGTCCTCGGACGTCCGAATTTTGGGATCGTTGTGGGAAAAAGATCTATCGGTGCCGGAACATGCCTCCTGGAAGAGTTTGTTCGGGGGAAGCACGGGGAGTCATATCCCGTTGCCTACCGTGATCGGGGCCAGCCCTAGGTAATGAGTACTTCTTGGCTGATAACCATCCTGGCAGTGGCGTGCCTAGCCGTTGGAGGCTGTGCGGACGGCGCAAAAATGGTTCAGCAACACGACACGGGTGGAGTTGTCATCTATCCATTTAAAGAGGGACAGGGGCCAATGCTTTCCTCTTTCCGCAGAGAGGCGCTTGACCTCATGCAAGAAAAATGCGGCCGTAGTTCCTACAGCATCGTTCGCGAGGGAGAAGCCAAAGGGCGCACTCGAGTCGTGAGTCCGCTTGATGGAGCGCAAGAACTCGTAGAAGAGCGGCGGTGGGGGATTCAGTTTGAGTGCAAATGAAAGGTGATAGGCAAGACGCAATCTATGCGCGGAACACTCAGCGGGAGAACTTTTCAACAGCCTGTTCATGCTTCTTCATCGCGCTCATGAGGTCCTGAATTGTTAAGAGACTGATAAGCCGAACTTTTTCTTTTTCCACACGCGCTCTGCCATCCTGCTCCTGGCGGTCCACAATCACTAAGGCATGATCCACACGAAGCCCGGCCTCCCGCGCAACTCCCATCGCTTTCAGCAAGGACCCACCGCTCGTCAGCACGTCGTCCACGATTAAGGCTCTATCATTGGGGCGAACGCTCCCCTCGATCAACTTTCCCAGTCCATGGTCTTTGGGCTGCTTGCGAACGACGAACGTCCGCCAGAGACGCCGGCGCGAAGCGGCGCAGGCAAAATCGGAAATGGTCATGGCAATCGGAATCGCGCCGAGTTCGAGGCCGCCCAAACAGTCGAATTCAATGTCAGTGAGCGCCTCATAGGCCAGTTGGGCGACCAGACGACGCGCTTCCGGATGCGCCATGAGCGCGCGACAATCGACATAAAAGGGACTGATCTCGCCGGATGCGAGTTTGAACCCCTTGTCGCGATCCCACTTAAACGACTGCGTATCGTGAAATGCTTGCGCCAGTTGTTCCCGAACCGTCACGCGTTCTCCTCCCTTTATCAGAATCGGCTATGTGCCGGCATTCTACACCGCCCGGCTGACTGCTGATACACCTTTTCATCGAGTGGAGTGAGGAGCCGCTGCAGAGAAGCGGCTGATCTGCTCGGCTAACGTGTCGGCGACCAACTCAAGATCGAAGGGCCAGGCATAACGTAGTGCGACCCCAGGATACCGGGGCCGCAAATGATCGAGAATTTCAGGAATTTCGACTTCCGAATGTGACCCACCTGGCGTGAACATCGTCGTCGTCACGGTAATGTGAGTGGCCCCCTGCTTCACCAACGACTCGACGGCTTCCTCCAACGTGGGTGCACAAAACTCATTGTAGGCCACGGCAAAGAGCGCGCCGTCGAGTCGAGCTCGCAGACGCGCCGCGACTCTTTCCAGACCGGCTTGATAGGGGTCCGTTTCTGCCGTTCTGGGCCACTGGCGGATCTTGGCATCCAACTCACGTTCTTCCGCCGTAGGCGGAAGCTCCGCCGCCCGCCGTTGACCTTCCAGCCGTTTCAGTTTCGTGATGAGTTCTTGTGGGCATCCCTTGGGAATGCCACCATGACCCACCAAAATGACGCCTCGTGTTTCCGTCTTCATGAATCCTCCTACGGAGAGTTGGGTTCGGAACCCCTTAGCGGAATTCCGGGCCACATCTTGACCCCACTCACACGATCGACTCGTAGATCTTTACACATGATTCCGCAACATGAGCTCTTTCGGATGCGGGCTGAGATAGACCTGATCGCGAATGTACCCGACGTCAAAGATCTGGACGTAATGCTTGACCAGCGTGAGAGGGACGATCAACGGCGTAAGCCCCTTATGGTAGTCTGCGATCACGCTCAACAGCTCGGCCTTTTCATGAGTGGTCAATCGACTCTTGAAGTAGCCCACAATATGCTGCAGCACATTGACATGCTTACGCGCCGTCGCCTTCATGGTCAGGGCTTTCATGAACTGCTCACCGTACTTCAACGTCAATTCTTTGAGTTGATATCGTTTCGTTTGGCCGACTAGCCGCCCCATCGTTTCGTAGTGCTGCTGGCTATGGGCTAGGAGCAGATATTTGTGAATCGTGTGGAAGCGAATCAAAGCCTGTTTGGTGACTCCGTTCTGCACCAGATCTTGGAACCGGCGGTAGCAGAACACTCGCTCGATGAAGTTCTCTCTGAGCGCAGGGTCGCAGAGCCGCCCTTCTTCCTCGACGGGAATCAACGGAAACTGCTCTGTGAAGGCTTTTGCAAAGATCCCGACCCCGTTATGGCTCGGCATCCCCTGTACGGTATATACACGCACCCGTTCGACCCCGCAACTGGGTGAGCCTCTCTTGAAGATAAACCCTGAGAGGTCCTGTTTTTTGAGCGAATCAAGACGCGCAGCGATCATCGTCTTCATTGCCTGGGTATGATCGTGCTTGCTCGTAATGGTCATGAGCCGGGGGTGATGCGGATTGCCCACCAAGCGCATGGCCTCACGCGGGGTGCCCAATCCCGCTTCCACCTCAGGGCAAACCGGGACCCATTCGACGTAGCGGCTCAGTATATCGGTTAGGAAATGGTCCTGCTTGTGTCCTCCATCGAAGCGAACCTCATCTCCGAGAAGGCATCGACTGATGCCAAGGCGAAGGGGGGAGGTTGTCATCTCGTTGCCTCCTGCTTCCCGAGGTTGAGATATTCCTGACGAGCGAGTTGATGGTCCACAATCGGGGAAGGATAATCGGTCCCGATTCGGCATCCAGCGCGTTCTTGCTCATCTGCGGTCATGAGATGCAACTCATGAATCCTCTTCGTCGATACACGGGCCAGTTCAGGAACATGCCGGCGAATGTAGGTTCCGTCGGGGTCGAACTTCTTGCTCTGAAGCGCAGGGTTAAAGATCCGATAGCCGGGCATACTATCGGTGCCAGTTGAGGCACACCACTGCCAATTGCCGTTGTTTGCCGCCACGTCAGCATCGATCAGATGCTGCATAAAATACCGCTCGCCGCTCTGCCAGTCTATCCGGAGATCTTTGATCAGGAATGACGCGACGATCATTCGAACACGGTTATGCATCCATCCTGTCTGGTTGAGTTGCCTCATGCCTGCATCCACAATGGGATAGCCGGTCTTTCCCTCACACCACGTTTGAAACAGCCGATCCCGATTATTCCCAGCTGGTCGAGCTGGTGGGACGATGACTGTTCTGAACGGGCCCTTCGCGACATGTGGAAAGGATGTGAGGACTTGCTGGAAGAACTCACGCCAGATCAACTCATCAACCCAGGTCAGGACATCAATCCGGGAGACTGGCCCGCCTTTAGTCAGTGCATTCAACGCTGCGTGAATGGCCATGCGCGGTGACAGTGTTCCGAACCGGAAGTGCGGGGAAAGTGTTGAACTGCCATCGATGGCCGGCAGGTTTCTACCTTGCGCATAGGAATGAAGCGGCCCTTTCATGAACCAGCGCAATCGCTTCAGGGCGTTCTGCTCGCCAGGCTCAAACGCCAAGACGATGGGGTTGTACCCCAGCTCACCGGCGGTGGGAAGAGGATGAGAGAGTGGCAGCGGTGCGGCTTTCTTTTTCGCAAGGGCGGTTGGGATCGGCTGAACTGCCGGGGTTGTGGCATGCCATGTGGTCCACCAGCGTGCGCGATAGGCGCTGTACCGTTGCAATGGTTCACCTGTTGCGCCCCGCACCTCAGATGCTTCAAACACAACATGGTCTTTGAACGTCCGCACCGCCACTCCGAGCTTTGCCAAACGCTGTTGCACCAGCCGGTCCCGCTCGATGGTTCCCGGCTCGTAGTCACGATTCCAATAGACCACATCAGTTTTCCATTCACGTGCTGCTTGTAAGACCTGTTCGATCGGTTCACCCCGCCTCCATTGGAGCGGTGCTCCCAGTCCGCTCAACACAGCGTTCAGATCTTCGAGGCATCCCAGCATGAAGTTCACACAGGCTGATCCAAACTCATGCGATTGCAGCAACGGCTCATCGAATATAAACAGCGGAATGATCTCGTCGCATTCCGCACAGGCCGCGGTAAGAGCCGGTTGGTCATGCAATCGAAGATCGCGCCTGAACCAAATCAGTCCTCGCACAGGTTTGTTCCCCTTATGAAGTCCTAAGGCGCTGGGTTACCATGTGATCCCGATGGTCCTCTTGAAAGCTTGTCACCTGCCACTCGTGTGATGGATAGCTCACGGAGGCCGTGTTCACCCTTGACTCCAACCTTCACGGCGGTTCCTGCTTCTCCTCGAATCATGCCGACCACTTCCTCATAACGCTTTCCCTTCACGGGTGTTCCATCAACACTAACGACCTCATCGCCATGTCCGAGTCCCGCCTTGTGGGCTGGTCCCTCCGGATGGACCATGCCGACATACAGGATGGCCGGATCACCAACCCGCTCGGCTCCGATCTGTAGAGCGAGACCGATCACACCCTTCGGCAGCTTGGTATCGTCTCCATGCCCATACGGAGTCTGGTTCGCTGGTTGATCGGCTAGCGCCGATCCCACAACGAGAAGGCTCATCAACAACCCTGCCATCATATGGAATCTGGAGATTCTCATAGCGCACCTCCTGTTCAATTCCCATTGATCACCGAACATTTACATATCCAAGTAAAGACGGTGCCGAGACTTCGCGATGATTCGCGGACGTCGATCATGTCATAGGGTCTGCGGCGATCGGTTTCTTGAGCACGGCTCGCAACGCGGATTCGAGCGTCGAATATCGAAACGTATAGCCTCCTGTCATCGCTTTCTTTGGAATCACTCGTTGGCCGGTTGTCATCAATGTCCCCAACTCTCCCAGCAGGATATCCAACGCAATGCCTGGAACTGGGAGCCACGACGGTCGGTGCATCACGTGACCGAGGATGTCACAGAATGTTTTCATCCTCACCGGCTCTGGGGCCACGGCATTGATCGGCCCGCAAACCGTGGTCGTGGTGAGGGCCCATTGGATCAAGTCGATGTGATCACGGCGGTGGATCCAGGAGACCCACTGGGTTCCTGGCATGATCGGCCCCCCTGCGAACAGCCTGAACGGCAATAACATTTTTCCCAACGCGCCACCGTCTGCTTCCAGGACCATGCCGGTCCGCAAGATGACCACGCGGGTTCCAAACTCTGCGGCGCTCATCGCTTCCGCTTCCCAGGCAAGACAAAGGTCAGCGAGGAAGCCGTTGCCGCGAGCCGCGCCTTCATCCAATACGCGATCGTCGCTGGCGCCGTAATAGCCGATGCCGGAGGCGCTGATAAACACGCGGGGTTTTGATGACCGGCGGGACAGCGCGCTGACGAGTAAGCGGGTAGTGAGGACTCGGCTTTCGGTAAGGAGTCGCTTGCGCTCGTCGGTCCAGCGTCCATCGGCTATCGGTGCCCCGGCGAGGTTAATGACTGCATCAGCTCCTTCAAGGAGCTCCTCCCAGGGGCCCGTGTCTCGTGCGTTCCATTCCATCAAGTTCACACGTGTGTCAGGTCGGTGAAGAACCTGTCCTGCATCTCTTGTAAGGAGACTGACTCTGTGGCCACCGTGTACGAGCGCTGCGCACAGCGCCTGACCAATGAACCCTGTTCCTCCAGCTACGACGATGTTCATAAACATGTCTCCCGGCAGAGCCATCGACAGGTCTGGTCAATCACGAGCTTCTGTTCCGCCCGCGGTGTGATGTCGATCGGCTGCCTTTTCTGCATCAAGCGTATGGTGAAAAAGACAAGCCGGTTACCTTTTAGCTCTTACTGGTCCTCCTGCCTTTCACAGGCCGACGTCTGACGACAACGGCAGCGGTCTGATAGAGTCCCATTGCCATACTGCAAGCCAGAAATCCAACAGCGATCAAAAAGACTAGACTCATATCCATATCGTTCCTCCTTCTCATCCGAGTCTGGAACCACCTGCCCGCATGTTGAGTATACTGTTCGCCAAGGAGACAGGCTCTTCATGAAGAGGAGACCTGTCTACCTCAGCGGGCGACGCCGTGCGGAGTTTCGGCGTCCCCTCTACAAAACCAATAAACCGGCCTCCGAACTTTTGTCGTTGCCATCGTCTTATCCCGCACGTTCACTGCAACGGGTTACTTCTTCCGGATCGCTGCCTCGAGACCACGGACACAGCGAAACCCTGTTCCATGAGTCTGCAAGGCGAACCCGCCACGACCACGCGCCGATGTGGTGATATCGGTCGCTGGACTATGCCAGGACCCGCCACGAATCGACCGAACCACTCCCTTCTTGTCTGGACCTTGTGGATTGCGATCAGGCGCATGGTGATAGTAGTCGGCGTCGTACCAGTCGGAGACCCACTCCCTGGCGTTTCCGGCCATATCCTTCACCTCGTAGGGTGAATCTCCATCAGGAAGCGATCCGACAGCGTGCAAGGTATGCTCATCTTCCCACTCTCGATCAAAGTTCGCCCGTTTCGCGGTGGGCGGTTCATTTCCCCAAGGGTAGAGGCGGCCGTCAGTTCCGCGAGCAGCCTTCTCCCATTCTGCTTCCGTCGGCAGCCGTTTCTTAGTCCAGCTACAATAGGCCTTGGCGTCGTACCAGGTCGTCTGGACCACCGGTAGTTGCTCAATGCCCTTAATGGATTGGAGGGGCCCGGCGCCATAAGGATTGGGTGGTGTGCGATGACCGATGGATTTCACAAAGGCCATATACCGTTCATTCGTCACTTCGACTTGATCGATCGCGAACTCATCGAGGTGGACAGATCGCTGCGGCCTCTCATCATCCCGGCCTTTTCCTTCTGGATTGCCCATCAGAAATTCTCCGGCCGGAATCGTGACCATCGGCACCGGGTCAAGCTCTTTCGTTTCCGGCAACGCTTCCACGGTGAGCGACTGCATGAGCGCAAGGGCCGTGACAACCACCATCGTCATTCTCATGAACTGAGTTGATCTGCGCCACAGACCAGTGATCATTTCTTCTGCTCCTTGCTACCCTTAATGGCTTGGGTGGTATGGAGTCGCACTTGCTTGACAAGGTCCTCAACCTGTCGCTCGTTCCCTCGATCAGCTGCTTCTTGCGCCTGGGTTATGAGGGTTCGGGCTTCATGCAGGTGCTGCTCGATTTCCGCCTGCAGCGCAGGTGAAGCCACTGTTCCCCCCAATGCAGCCCGATGGTAGACCTCCCATGCGTGGTCCACTTCATGATTGGCCTCATGGACCAGCTGGTCCATGTCCTGATAAGCGTGTCCAGGTGGATCGATGGGACTTGCGTGGAGGGATGAGGCCCCGAGTAGGGCGATGAAGACAATCCCTTGATAGAGAATCTTGCGATGCATCATCGGTGTGCCTCCCTCACAATCCAACCTTAATCAGGAACCCGTGAAATCTTCCTTCACGGTCGCTGCATCGACTGCTCAATCAATTGTCGAAGCTCCAGGAGTTCCGTATTTTTGGGATCGAGGGCTAGTCCTGGAGCAAGAGCATGCCGGGCCTCCGCAAAGCGCTTTCGTCCCATTTCGACGTAGGTCAAGATGGAAGCCTCTTTGATTCGTTGATCGATTTCTGGTGGAGCTGTTTTCGCGCAGCGGAATCCCAGACCCACGCCGTAGCTGTTATTGAGAGGGTGATTCCAGAATCGATGTGTCGACCTGACCGAGCCTTCTGGTGCAACCCAGGACCCGCCTCGAATCACTCGTTTTTCTCCGAGTGTCAGCAGATCCACATAGGTTCCGGTGCCCCCTATCCATACGGGTTTTTCCGGGCCGATGCACCCGCTCGCGCCAGTGAGGAGGATCAGAGAGGTCCCGGGGGTTGCTGCTGGTGTGGCTGTCGATGTACTTGGCCCCGTGGTGTCGGACTTATTCACTTCAGACCTCTCATCATGACTTGGGCTAGGAGATGGGGTAATATCCCCCTCATCCCAGAATTCAACTATTTCTTCTTCATGCTCTTCTTGATCAGGTCACGGGTCGCAAGGTACTCCTGGTTCCCCGGATCCGAGGCCAATGCCTTCTCGATGGCAGTCAATGCCTCGGCATGCTTTTCGGCACCCATTGCAACCAGCGCCTGAATGAATGCGTCGCGGCCTGTTTGCACGGCTTCGTCGGACACCGTCTGGACTGACTTCGCACAACGAAATCCGAGACCGACGCCGTAGCTGTTGTTGTCAGGTTGATTCCAGAATCGGTGGCTCGTATGGAGTGAGCTTTCCGGTGCCAACCAGGAACCGCCGCGTAGTACCCGCACTGGTCCTTGGTTGGCGAAATTGTAACCCTTCTCTGCGCCTCGGGGATTCAGGGCCGGGCTTTCTTTATAGTACTTCAGTTCATACCAATCCTCGACCCATTCGAAGACGTTGCCGGCCATGTTGTAGACCCCGAACCCGCTGACCCCATCTGGGTACGAATCCACCGACGTGGTCTTGCCGACAAGCTGTCCATAGTTGGCTTTCTTAGGATCGAGCATGTGGCCCCATGGGTAGTGGTTTTCGCCTTGTGGGCCTTTGGCCGCTCGCTCCCACTCTGCCTCCGTTGGAAGTCGTTTGCCGTCCCACTTGCAGAATGCGCTCGCATCTGTCCAGCTCACACCGACAACCGGATGGTTGGACTTGTTGAGCCGCGGGTCGTCCCAATAGGCCGGTGCCGGGTGACCGGCAACCTTCATGAACTCTTTGTAACGTGCATTGGAGGCTTCGAACTTGTCGATCAGATAGGCATCAAGCACGACCTGGTGCTGGGCTTCATCTGAATGTTCGCTGCTCCCCATGGTGAACTCGCCCTTCGGGATGAGGACCATGTCCTTGTCGCTGCTCTGTGTGTCCGCCGCTATTGCGAGGGCGAAGACCTCTACCATCAATGCCGCGCCTAATCCGACCTGAAGCACGATTCGACTCCGCATATGAGACCTCCTTGGTTTAGGGAACCAGGACCACCTGGTTGGCATCACAATCTTTATTGACCTTTCGTCATATGATTACTTGATAACTGCTCCCTCCTAAGCTGAACGTCATTGGCTTTGCCCAAGCTGCCGATTGAGCAGAATGACGAAGTCGACGACCTCACCACATTGCACACAGCGTTTCGCATGAAATTTCGACTCGCCGATACTGTTCAGAAGATCCATGTAGTACTCGTTCACCATAAGTCCCCAGCATCTGATGCATTTCGATTGATGCGTGTCCGTAGAAGAGGCGGAAGTGCGGTGAGTCTGAAATTGCACCTGAGCATTTTCCCTAAATGGAAGAGGATTAATAGCGGGCAGCTTAAAAGCCCTGTGATTCGTGAGCCGAACATTAGTTGTTTTTTCGTTTATTGCTCTTGCCATGATGCTCCCTCGTTATTTCGAGGTTCAATGTATGTCAAAAGTATGTCTAATCAATAAAGGAAAATGTCCAATGTGTCAAGTGTTTTATAAAATAAGATTTGACATACATTGAGCATAGTAATTTAATGAATTAATTTATGAAAATTCAATCAAAATCATATAGTTGAAAAATGGGTGGACCTAGCGAGAAAGGAAGTTCAAATCTAAGAGCATTGATTTGGTCTCATGAAACTGACAAGGAGGGCTGAATGAACATTCAAACGCGCTGGAAGAAGATGACGCACTCGCCATACGTGACCTGTTGATCAACCGCAGGGTCAATATTTACTATGGTTTGGGAGAACCTCGCTGCCATGGATCACAGGTTCGATAGATTCAAGAGCAAACTCTGTGCAGCTGATAACGAGGGAAGGTCGATCAGATGGCACCATACCCGCTTACAGTATTCTTCGATGGAGCCTACCCCATTTGCGACCGAGAAATCGCCCTCATGAGGCGATTGGACAGGAGACGGCAGCTGGTATTTTGCGATCTCACGACCGGACTATGACCTAGCATCAATACACATATCCCCCACTGAACTTGGAAGAATCATTCATGCCCGTTGGGTTGATGGGACTGTCATCACCGGCGTCGATGTGCTCCGAGCCATGTGGGAGGCAGTCGGCCTGGGATTTTTGGCGAGGCTCAGCCGTCTTTCTTTAGTCGAGCCACTTGTCGTAAATGCCTATGCGTGGTTCGCACGTAACCGCTTGAGGCTCACCGGTCGCTCGCATACTTGTATGGCAGATGCATGCAAATCTGCCCATTCACGCCGGCACGATCTGTGACTGGGCGGATGATTGTTTTTTGCCCGTTCGGAGAAACCATTTTTCACGAGCGGCGGACATTCGTTACTTAACTTGAGAGAGATGGGTGACGGCACTCTCGGCATATTTCGTAGCCGCGTCAGCATGACCAGCCTTGCCATGCTGTATCGCCTCTTTCAGATTGGTCATCGCTTCTGCCAAATGCCGGTCTGTACCTCCTCGCAGGGCCAGCTGCAGCGAGGCCTCGGCATGTGTCACCAACTTCTCGGCATGACCCTGTTTGCTGTGTTCCACCGCTTCCATCGCATGGTTGAGGGCGTCTTTGACGACTTGTTCTTGACGCACGGCATCACGTCGTGCCCCGCCTTCTGCGGATACCGATTGCAGATCCAGGGTTGTGGTGAGGACCGTGGCCAGAATTCCGGTCAGCACGAGAGCGAGTCGGGTGTTATGTCGTGTCATTGATAGTCCTCCTTTTATGGGACCGTTCTGCTGTCTAGGAGCATCTTGGTTTCATGTGGTGCCTCGGCAACACTAGCATGCTTGGGGAACAAAGTCCTACGGACTCTTTGCACACCGGAATCCACTGTTGAAGTTCCGATATGCAGGCGAGTCGTAGTCTGCGGTCGACGATACGTTAAAGTCCCGATGCGCAGATCGGAGGTTCTCCGGAGCGAGATCCCACGAGCCTCCCCGCAAGACTTTATACTTGCCGGTTTCCGGACCAGCCGGATTTCGAACGGGGCTGGTGGTGTAATAATCGGGGTCATACCAGTCGCTGACCCATTCCCAGACATTCCCCGCCAGGTCGTAAATCCCATAGGGGCTTTTCCCGTCTTCTAATTGTCCCACCGGCACCAACGCAGCATGGTTATTCCACGTCGTCTTCCCATAGTTGGCTCGCTGCGGACTAGGCGCATCATTGCCCCAGGGATAGATGCGCTGGTCTGTCCCTCGTGCCGCCTTCTCCCATTCAGCTTCCGTCGGCAGCCGCTTGCCGGCCCACTTGCAATAGTTGTTCGCATCCTTCCAATCGACATTGACAACTGGGCGGTTCTCATAGGAAGGATGGGCCATGGTTGTCCACGACGGCGGAGGGTCAAAACTGTTGGCTTCTAGGAACTCCTCATATTGCCTGACCGTCACTTCGTACTTATCTATATAATAGGCATTGAGATTGATTTGGTGCACCGGCTTTTCATCGTCATTACCTTCGTTGCTCCCCATGGTAAACTCTCCTGCCGGCACGAGCATCATCGGGGCCAAATCTTTGACCGTGATCTTCTTCGATCGTGCCTCTACCTTATAATCTTTGTGCTGCGAGGGTTTGCCCTTATGCGAGAAGGTATGTATGAACGCGATCACTTTCCATATCTGGTCTTCCGTGAGGAGCGATTTCCAGGGCGTCATTGGCGTTTTTGGAATTCCTTCCGCCACTCGCCAGTACCAGTAGCTGTCTGAGAAACGGCTGACATTGTTCTGGTCGCGGAGCCCCCCTCCACTGTTTACTGGTCGTCCATCCTGACCATGGCAAGAGTGACACGCGACAAGTGGGTGGGCATCACCAAAATAAATGTCTCTTCCCTCTTTAATGACCTTTGGATCTATCCACCAGCCGCCTGGCATTATTTTCTTGGCGTAGGCGTCTGGAACTGGATCTAGTGGCATGAGCTCACCAGAAGAGGCGACCCCTTCTGAGAGAGTCAGGCCTGATACCAATACCAGGATGCATTGCCCGATCATCCTGCTCCTCATGCGCGACCTCCTATTACTACCTCCACACATTGGACATCTGGTAGTGTTTTATTATCAATTGAACAACGACCTGTTGATGGTGGAGTAGGACCTGTGACGGGGGTTGCATTAGTCCTTCTTTCATCTTCTGACCCTTGCTGAGCTTCCTTCAACACCATGATTCCCTGGGCTAAACTTGCATTGAGATCGCTCTCCGGGACTTTCTTATGGACTAGATTCTGATGGCAATCGATGCAGGTAGCGCCTTCGGTTTCCATCTTCTTGTGCGCGGCCTTGGCTGATGCGCCTGGTGGCTTAGTATTCTTGTGGCACTCCCGGCAAGTGATGCTGTCCCAGTTTTTCAGGGACATGCGGGCGTGGTGGGCCATGATTGGCCGGCGCTCCTTAAACTTCTTGATCGTTGAGTAATCATATTTAATCTCCGCGAGCACCGCCATGGTTCCGTCATAGATGTGTGTCCGTAGGGCCAGATGGAAATTTTCTAAACCCTGGGGGACGTGGCAATCCTTGCAGCCAGGATCGGCCCCCAGGGCGCCATAGTGTGAGGACTTTTTCAGCTCCTCATAAGGGTAGGTTTGGGAGTGGCAGCTCACAGAGAACGCGGTTCTGGAAGGGCGTGCTCCCCGCCGAATACTACGGTGATCGTTCCGACCATGAGCGCGGCACCGAGAAGCAAGGCATTGCCTGACGCGCTCAAGTATTGCCTGAACCTCCCTTTCATGATGCCACCCAGTCTTATGTTCAATGTTTGTGTCGTGTGTGTTCAATGTATAATGTAACATGTTCAATGCGTCAATAGTGTTCATGAGTCATATTTGACAAACATTGGACATTCCAATAAAATGTATGGATGTTTATGAATAAACATAGAATTCATAGAGTTGCGAAGTTAACTGGCCTGTCGAAGGACGTAATTCGTGTATGGGAGCGGCGTTATGGCCTTGTCAAACCCTCACGAAGTTCAAATCGTTATCGAGAATACAGTGATGAGGATGTCGCGCTCCTCCGCTTTGTGAAAGCCCAGATGGAACAAGGCGCAACAATCGGGGGTCTCGCAACAGAGGGACGTGATTCTCTACTCTCACGTATGCGTGTAGCAACTGCATTTATCGCAGAGGAGCAGAAGCCGCATGAGCATCTATTAGATGATTTGATGGGATTGCTTGACCCGATCGATAAGGCGGGGTTTGAGCGGAAACTTAACGGCGCAGTGGCAGTGATTCCATTCGAAGAGGCTGTACAGCGGATTTTACTCCCACTACAACGACGAATCGGAGAACAGTGGCACGAAGGCCGTCTTGGAACAGCCATCGAACATTACGTGACGAAGCTCATCCAGCAGAAGTTATTTTCTGTGATGAATCAGCTTCCGGTGAATGAATTCGGTCCGCGTGTCTTGATCGCTTGTCCGGAAGGGGAAACGCATGAAATCGGGGCCCAAGCCGTCGCGTATACCGCAGCCACCAGAGGTTGCCAGGTTTATTATCTTGGCCCTAACCTGCCCATATCGGATCTCATGGCCTTCTGCGAGAAAATCAGACCCGATCTCGTACTTCTCTCTTTCACTGAATCAAAGTCTGAGGCGGCCATGCTCCAACAACTCAAGGAACTTGAACAGCTAGCCACTGGATGGCCTGTTGCCGTGGGTGGTCAGGGTGCCCTCGCTTTCGGAGTCCTTCTTCGTGATACCAAAATTGAGATCCTTGAGGATCTCACGGCATTGCACAGCCGTCTGATGATTCTTCTTTCGATGCGCCAACGCGTGTATCAGTAATGGATTCGTATCCTTGGGGGTGCGGATCGTCGACTTCAATGAAGTCACAATAGAAGAAGGTTTCGGAAACTGTGCTGCGCGGGAGAATGAGGTGGATGAGATGACGCAATCAATTACCCGTTGAAGAAACTCGTAAGGGCGTCACGTTACTCCAGCACAGTGACTGCTCAGCTCAATGCTCGTCTGACTTGATTGGCCCGCGAACGCACCAGACCGGATAGGTGTAGATCTTAATGAAACTAAGCACGTTACCGAGGAATGCATCCACATACCGTGCATAGGAGGGCTGATTGTCTTCCGGCACTACCGTCCAATAGGATGTCGGCTGGATGTTTAAAAATGGATGCCCTGGGGGGATATTGGGGATCGGGGAGTCCACTGCCGGCCCCACGAGGCTACGCATTTCAGAGGGCGCCGGTAGGCGCCAGCCTTTTTGACCGCCGGTCGCTCGGGTTACGCATGCAGCGCGGGCTTCGTTCCACGTCACGGATGTTGGCAGGGGGGAGAGCTCCCAGATGAGGTTTGTATCCTTATCGAGGACCGCCTTGTTGTTGAAGTCAGGCAAGATCACGAAACGCTGGGCCGCCGGATGTGCCTCCTGCCAGTTTTTGATGATATCGGCGATGAGCGCTTCCTTTTCCGCTGCCGGACGCATCAAAAATTGGGAACCTATAAGGCAGGATCCCCCAAGGATGGCCAGGAGCACAAATTGACTCACCCGCTTAGTTGGCACTGCGTAGCTCCGAATCGTAAGGATGGGAAATCGGGCTCATCCTACTCCACGGCTGAGGGCGTATCAATGTTGTGCTAATCTGTATAAGTCAAGACTTCATCGGACAGACAGCGAGTCCTCACCGGGTTTACGCCGCTAGGATTTTTTCCTTCGCCAAGGGCACACTGTCCAGGAACGTGTGCATCGGGGTCTTGCCATAACACCAAC